>NZ_JACJPU010000019.1:0-88607 GCF_014696235.1 Sphaerospermopsis sp. FACHB-1194
ACCTAGCTATCAAGATTAATCCTAACCTTGCCCAAGCCTACAACAACCGGGGAGGTGTCCGTTCTGAATTAGGAGATAAGCCAGGAGCAATAGATGATTACAACCTAGCTATCAAGTTTAATCCTAATTTTGCCGAAGCCTACTACAACCGGGGAAATGTCCGTAATGAATTAGGAGATAAGCAAGGAGCAATAGATGATTACAACCTAGCTATCAAGTTTAATCCTAATTTTGCCCTAGCCTACTACGGCCGGGGAGTTGTCCGTGATGATTTAGGAGATAAGCAAGGAGCAATAGAAGATTACAACCAAGCTATCAAGATTAATCCTAACTATGCACTAGCCTACAACAACCGGGGAGGTGTCCGTAATCAATTAGGAGATAAGCAAGGAGCAATAGAAGATTACAACCAAGCTATCAAGATTAATCCTAACTATGCACTAGCCTACAACAACCGGGGAGGTGTCCGTAATCAATTAGGAGATAAGCAAGGAGCAATAGAAGATTACAACCAAGCTATCAAGATTAATCCTAACTATGCACTAGCCTACAACAACCGGGGAGGTGTCCGTAATCAATTAGGAGATAAGCAAGGAGCAATAGAAGATTACAACCTAGCTATCAAGTTTAATCCTAACTTTACCGAAGCCTACAAAAACCGGGGATTGATCCGTTATGCTTTAGGAAATAAGCAAGGAGCAATAGATGATTTCAACCAAGCCCTCAAGATTAATCCTAGCAATGCCTATGCCTACATCGACCGGGGATTGATCCGTTCTAAATTAGGAGATAAGCAGGGTGCAATGGAGGATTACAATCAGGCTATTAAGATTGATCCTAACTTGGCCTTAGCTTACTACAGCCGAGGAGTTGCTCGTTCTAATTTAGGAGATGAACAAGGAGCAATAGAAGATTTCAACCAAGCCCTCAAGATTAATCCTAACTATGCAAATGCCTACTGCGACCGGGGATTGACCCGTTATCAATTAGGAGATAAGCAGGGTGCAATTGATGATTACAACCTAGCTATCAAGTTTAATCCCAATTATGTAGATGCCTACATCGACCGGGGATTGATCCGTTATGCTTTAGGAAATAAGCAGGGTGCAATTAAAGATATCCAAATAGCCGCAAATATCTATAAAAAAGAAGGTAAAGAAACAGACTATCAAGATACTATGGAGCTAATCAGAAAAATTAACAAATAATGAATATAAGTTAAGCCAGGTACGAAAGATCCCCGACTTCTTAATTAAATTTTTTGTAAATAATGAAGATCATTCAAAGAAGTCAGGGATCTAAATTTGATGCTTTCATTTCCTTCTGTTCTTCTCTCTTTCTTTGCGCCTCTGCGTCTTTGCGTGAGATAAAAAACATAAAATTACTTAACATTTATTAATAAAATTACCCAAACAACAATGAGAGAATCTGATCTAATTTAGTTAACTTAGCAGTATTGCAATATAACCTCTCATTTAATCCACCTAATCAGATAGGAATTAGGACGATTAAAATTAACTAATATGTGTAATTATTAGTGACTTCCACTTGCTAAACTAAAAGGGTGTAATTCAATAGAAAAACCTATTTAAAATATCAAATCCTCAAAACATGAACAACTTTAAAACTCTTGGTAAAACTCTTTGTAAAACCCTAGCTATTAGTACAGGAATCTTTTTATTATCTGTACATACTACCTACGGGATACCATCAAAACCGTTGTTAACTGCCAAAACAACCTATAATCAAACAGGTTCTTGGGACGCAACTTATTATTTTACAATCAAATTACCAGAATCTCTAGCTAATTGGCAACTGCAACAGGTTGTTTTAACACAAATAGAAGGTGTAGAAAATATTGAATTTGATCAGAAAAACAGTTTTGCTTTTGTAGAAGCAAGTGGACAAAAAGAAAAGGTAGGTATTACCCTAACCAAAAGTTCAACTCAACCACAAACTATCATTGCTACTTTTGATAAACCAGTTTCTGCAAATCAAACAATTATTATCGCTTTAAAACCTTTTTATAATCCTACCAGCGAAGGTATTTATCTATTTCGAGTTCATGTTATTTCCTCCGATGAAAAGGCAAATAATTTAATTGTAGGAACTGCTAGATTCCAATTTTATAATAGTTTTGATGATCACCTATTTTATCAATGGTAAAGTGTTTATAAATTGCTGAATTTGTCTGAAAAATCAGCAATAGTATTCAATTAGTTAAGAATGCTAGGCGACAATTATTAAGTAACAAATTCAATTCTTGTGCAACTTGTAACGGATTTTCACTTAACATTACAGCTTCATGAGGATTTCTCCCTGTTCTTATAACAGCAGAAATTGCATCTTTGTTAGAAAATCCCCGCACACTCACTAACCAAGCTGCTAATATATGCCCAGTCCGGCCAATTCCACCAGCACAATGCACAACTACTTTTTCATTTTGTTGATTTGCTGTGATCAAAAAAGGTAGGATTTTCTCTATGAGTGTTTCTAAATCAGATAAATAAAAATCTTCAATTGGTGTCCAACAAATTTGTTGATTACCAAATTCTTGCCGATATGTATCTAAAAGATGAGCATAATTAGCTAGTTGTTTTTCACTAAGTAAACAGCAAACTCGCTTGATATTTTGTGATTTCATAAACTCAATCCAATCATATACCTGATTATCAGTATATCCAGGTTGAGAAGCACCAAATACTATTGTTTCTTGTTCCCAAGCAGGAGCAAATTTGTACATATTTAGCGAAGTTGTGTTGTAAGGGCGAAGCATTCGGTCTGTTAATTATCGGTTCTTGTCAAAATTTATTTTCCGAATGCTTCGCCCCTATTATTGTTTTAATTGCTCTTTCTGCGTAAATACAAACATCTCGATCAGGATCATCTAGTGCTTGTTGTAGTGCATTTAAAGCATCAGCATTTTCTAAATTACCAAGTGCTATGGCTGCTTCTTTTCTGACATCAGAATATTCGTCTATTAATGCTTTAATCAAATCAGGTAATAAATTTTGATCTGGCGTTTTTTGTAATACTTGAAGCGTGAATTTTCGCACCTGCCAATGTTCATCTTTTAGCGCAATTTTTAAAGCGGGAATTGCTGCTGAATTAGCATGAATTGCTAGAGATTTAGCTGCATTGCGTCGTACTTGCCAATCAAAATCAGAAATTAGTGCTTTAGTTAATAAATCTACAATTTCTTGATCTGCTAAATGTCCTAAAGTTAATGCTGTTGCACGACGGACATTATCATCAGGATCATTGATTAATGATAAAGCTGGTGGACAGATTTGGACTTGGTTTAAATAGCGCAAAGTTGTAATAGCAGCTTCTCGTAGTTCTGGATATTTGGAATCAAAGAAAGATAACACCGCAGGTAAAGATTGAACATCATGTATCTTCCGCAATAAGATTAAAATATTAATTTGCAGGTTGATATTTTCTTGATTTAGTGCATCTAACAATAACAGTAAATCATCTGCATTTATTAATTCACCTAAAGCTGATAATGCTTGGGTGCGAACGTCTTCATCTGGGGAAGCGAGGGTTTTTAATAAAGCTGGAACTGCTTGAGGATTGGCAATTTCCCAAAGTGCGGATACAGCTATTTTTTGGACTGGGGTGCTTTCGTCTTCCAGTGCGATAATTAAAGCATCAAGTGCTGCATCTTCTCCGAGATGCTGTAGAGATTTTACCGCAACTAGGCGATCGCTCACATCAGGCGATCGCAACATTTCCAACCATTGATTTAACTCTGAATCTGTATTTGTAAACATTTCTGCACCTCTACCGCAATAAAAAAGGAATTTGGACTGTAATCGCATTTGTTGGACATTCTTTTTCACAGGGTAAACAGAACCAACATTCATCATATTTCATATAGGCTTTTCCCGTCTCTGGATTTTTTGCTAATACATCCAGAGGACAAACTTCAATACAAGCAACACATTTTTCTAAACATTTAGATTCATCCACAATTACAGGAACATCTACTCTTTGATTAATTAAAGCCATAATTTTTTAACTCCCTAATTTGATTGAAAATTAAACAAATTAAACACAAAATTTTAATCCTTTCCTAAAAGAAACTACCATTTCATTCAATTCCTCCATATCAATTAAAAAAGCATCATGTCCATGAGGTGATTTGATTAATCCTAATTGAGCATTAGGAATTAAATCTACTAATTCTTGTTGTTCTACTGGGGGATAAAGAACATCAGAATCAATCGCTACAACTAAAGTTGGTTGTTTGATACTTTGCAAAACAGATTGATAATTTTTCCTATGCCAACTAACATCATGACTATCCATTGCATGAGTTAATGTAATATAAGTATTAGCATCAAAACGTTCTATGAGTTTTTGACCTTGATATTGTAAATAACTAGATATGGCAAATTGATTAAATTCATCCTTCTCCCTGCCAAAACGATTTGTAAAACTCTCCCAATAACGATAAGTAATCATTGCCATCATCCGCGCTACGGCTAACCCTTGGTTCGGAGGTGCATCACTTGTATAGTTCCCATCTTGCCAATTTGGATCTGTATAAATTGCCTGTCTTTGTGCTTCACTTAAACCAATAGACCATGCTGAATGTCTTCCAGGTGCGGCTATTGGTGCGATCGCTCTCACCTTTTCTGGATATAATAATGCCCATTCTAAAACTTGCATCCCACCCAGTGAACCACCTATTACCAATCGCAGAAATTTAACATCCAGATATTCTAATAGTGCGGCTTGCAAATTCACCATATCCCTAATTGTAATTCTAGGAAAAGATGCACCATAAATTCTTGCTGTATTTGGGTTAATAGAAGTTGCTCCAGTTGTACCGTAACAACTTCCTAAAATGTTGCTGCATACAAGAAAATCCTGATCAGGATCAAAGGATTTCCCAGCACCAAATAAAGGTTTCCACCAGTCGTCAGCGTCAGCAGAGCCAGTTAAAGCATGACAAATTAAGACTCCATTATCACCGTTGGCGTTTAATTTTCCCCAGGTACGATAAGCAACCTGAACACCAATTAATACTTCACCAGATTCTAATGAAAATGGTTTTGAAAGTTGATAAAACTGAGTTTTTGGTGAAATGAAGTCTAGGTATTTCATATAGTAGGGAATAGGGAATAGGGAATAGAACACAGGTGTTTAGTAATTGAGGAGTATTAGGTGTAGATAGATTATTCTGTAACTCCTGTAACTCCTGCAACTCCTGTATTCTTCTTTCTGTCACCTGTCACCTGTCACCTTCCTAAATGCCTGTTCAAAATCCTCCTTAATATCGTCAATATGTTCAATTCCCACAGATACCCGTACTAAATCTGGTGTTACACCAGCCGAAATTTGTTCACTCTCACTTAGCTGTTGATGGGTTGTAGAAGCGGGATGAATAACAAGGGTTTTTGCATCACCAACATTTGCTAAATGACTGGCTAATTTAACATTACTAATAAAGGCTTTACCAGCTTCTAATCCCCCTTTAATACCAAAATTAAGAACTCCTCCAAAGCCATGTCGAAGATATTTTTTAGCTCGTTCATGATAGGGATGATTGGGAAGTCCTGGATAATTAACCCATGCTACCTGCTCTTGTTGTTCTAACCATTTAGCCAATTCTAAAGCATTATTTACATGACGATCTACACGCAGGGAAAGAGTTTCTAATCCTTGTAGTAATAGAAAAGCATTAAATGGACTTAATGCTGCTCCTAAATCTCGTAATCCTTCCACTCTGGCGCGAATAATAAAAGCAATATTACCAAATTGACTACCTTTGCCAAATACTTCTTGAAAATTCAATCCATGATAAGCGGGGGAAGGTTCGGTAAAGAGGGGAAATTTGCCGTTACCCCAATCAAATTTACCAGAATCAACTACTACGCCGCCAATGGATGTACCATGTCCTCCAATCCATTTAGTTGCAGACTCGACAACAATATCAGCACCATGTTCTATTGGTCGTGCTAAATATCCACCTGCACCGAAGGTATTATCTACAATTAAAGGAATACCATTTTCATGGGCAATGTGGGCTAAAGCTGCAAAATCAGGAATGTTAAATTGGGGATTACCAATTGTTTCAACATACAAAGCTTTGGTATTTTGATCAATTGCTTGACGGAAGTTTTCTGGATCATCTCCTTCCACAAATTTGACATTGATCCCTAATCGTGGAAGAGTAACTTTGAATTGGTTATAAGTTCCTCCATAGAGGAAACTGGTGGAAACAATATTATCTCCTGCTTGAGCGATCGTACTTATTGCTAAAAATTGTGCTGCTTGACCGCTTGCAGTAGCTAAAGCTGCTACACCACCTTCTAATGCGGCAATCCTTTTTTCAAATACATCCGTTGTCGGATTCATGATGCGAGTATAAATATTGCCAAATTCCTGGAGAGCAAATAACCGCGCTCCATGTTCAGCATCATCAAAAACGTAGGAAGTAGTTTGATAAATTGGTACAGCGCGGGCGTTAGTACCAGGTGCAGGTTCTTGTCCAGCATGGACTTGTAGGGTTTCAAAACGATAATTTTCTGACATAGGTAGTTGTAGTTATTCAAGTAGACTGACTATCAAAAAATAAGGAGGTTTTTAATTAGTTTTTGATTTACTAATTATCTAGTTATCTAACTGCAACATTATAAACTTCTTGCTGTAAATCCACCTCTACAACATAAGGCTCAACGGGACGTTTAAACAAAATCATTTCTTCTGATTCGTCTTTTTTCAAATTCACATGACAAAACCACTCTTCATTATTCTTATCTGGAAAATCCAAGCGATAATGATATAAACCCCAACGACTTTCCCGACGATATAAAGATGATCGTGCTGCCATTTCTGCACAATCACGAATAAAATGTACTTCCATACATCGCATCAATTCATGGGGATCACGCGCTCCCATTTGGTCTAATACTTCATGATAGCGAAGAAAATTATTTAGTCCAATTTCCATTTTATTCCCGGATTTTGGTGGTTGTAAATAATCATTCACCAGTCGGCGTAATTTATATTCAACTTGAGTATGGGGAATAGCATTAGGTTGATTTAATGGTGCGTAAATTCTCGCTTTTTCAGCTTCTAAAAAATCAACATCTGGTTCTAAATATTCTAAATTTTGAATATAATTTATCGCATTTTCTCCTGCTAACCGACCAAATACAAATGCACCAATCATATAATTATGAGGAACACTGGCCATATCTCCGGCTGCATATAATCCTGGTACTGTAGTTTCTGCTTTTTCATTCACCCACACACCAGACGCACTATGTCCACTACATAATCCTATTTCTGAGATATTCATCTCAACCCCATGAGTCCGGTAGTTTTCGCCTCTACCTTCATGAAAACGTTCTCTACTCGGTCGTTCATTTGCCCATAAAACAGACTCAATTTCCGAAATTGTATCCTCATCCAAATGAGTCATTTTCATTTGAATTGGTCCTTTACCAGAGTTTAATTCTTTCCAAATCTCTAGCATCATTTGCCCACTCCAATAATCACAATTAATGAAGCGGTTTCCTTCAGCGTTGGCGGTATATGCTCCATAGGGACCAGCAACATACGCACAGGCTGGACCATTATAATCTTTAATTAATGGGTTGATTTGGAAACATTCAATATTGCTTAATTCTGCTCCTGCATGATAAGCCATTGAATAACCATCTCCGGCATTTGTGGGGTTTTCATAAGTTCCATAAAGATAACCAGATGCAGGTAGTCCTAATCTGCCACAAGCACCTGTACAAAGTATCACGGCTTTAGCTTGAATAACTACAAAATCACCACCACGCACATCAAATCCAACTGCACCAATCGCTCTACTATTTTTTACTAGTATTCTAGTTGCCATAACGCGATTTGTAACTTTCACTTTATGGCGTTTAACTTGACGAGTAAGAATGGTTTTTAAATCTTTGCCTTCTGGCATGGGTAAGACATATTTTCCTACTCGATGCACTTGTTTAACGTCGTAATTTCCTTGAGGATCTTTTTGGAATTTAACACCCCAATTTTCTAATTCTTGAATGGTTTCAAAACCTAATTTACCTGTTTGATAAACGGCTTTTTGGTGTAGAATACCATCGTTAGCAATGGTGACTTCACGGGTGTATTGTTCTGGGGTAGAATTGCCAGGAATAACCGCTGTATTTACTCCATCCATACCCATAGCGATCGCCCCACTGCGGCGAATATTCGCTTTCTCTAAAATCAATACCTCCGCATTAGGATTTGCCTGTTTGGCTTTAATCCCTGCCATTGTCCCTGCTGTACCACCACCAATTACTAAAACATCGGTTTTTAGCCACTGTGTATTAATGTTTGTTACCATATACAACTCTTGCAATAATTTAAAATTTTTTCTCACCCAGAGAAAGTCAAGGAAGATTTTTAGAAATAATTGATGATTAGCAATTTTCTTATCACCAATCACCAATTACCAATTACTAACCTATTTATTGCCTTGCCAAACTACTTCTTTAACCTTGATCTCTTTAGGAATCAATTGAATTTTGTAGAAAGCATCTGCAATTTCTTGCTGTTTGGTAATTACTTCCTCTGTCAGAGGTAATACACCATAATCACGCCGCTTTTCTGCTGTTTCTAGAACGGCCGCATCTATACCCAAAACAGGTGAGAGTAATTTAGCAACTTCAGTAGGATTATTTTTTGCCCAATCGCTGACTTTATTCACTCCATCTAAAACAGTTTTTAACACTTCTGGATTTTTCTCTACAAAAGATTGAGCAGCTAAATAATAACCTAAATTGGGTGCTAGTCCAGTTGCATCTGTGAGAGTGCGTGCGCCAGTAGCTTTTTCTGCCGCAGCTAAAAATGGATCCCAAATTGCCCAAGCATCAACATTTTTTCCTTCAAAAGCAGCACGTCCATCAGAAGGATTCAGGAAAATTGGCTTGATGTCGGTGTATTTTAATCCGGCTTTTTCTAGGGCTTTGATTACTAAATAATTGGTATTTGATCCTTTTACAAAAGCAACTTTTTTACCTTTAAGATCAGCTACGTTTTTAATAGGTGAATCCTTATGAACAATAATCGCTTCTGCTTTGGGAGTCCAAGGATCATAGGCAACATAAACAAAAGGTGTACCTGCCGCTTGGGCAAAAATTGGTGGCGCTTCTCCTGTATAACCAAAATCAATACTACCAGCATTTAAAGCTTCTAACATTGGAGGACCTGCGGGAAATTCAGTCCATGTCACAGAATTACCAGAGCCTTTTAACGCTTCTTCTAATTCCCGTTTTGCCTTTAATGCGTAAAGAACGGTTGCAGCTTTTTGGTAGCCAATGCGAACTACGACACTGCTATTTGTTGCTTGAGAAGTTGGACTTGAATTAGGTGTCTGAGTTGTTCCCGTGTTTTCGCTGGCGTTGGGAGAACAAGCAGAAATAGCTAAAGTTAGGCTTAGTCCAACTGCAAACAATAAGGAAAAATTGCGAATATTAGATTTTTTCAGAAAAGTGATTCCAACTTCAAATAATCGGAATAGAGAGAATTTACTCAACATAACTCTAGTGCTAAAGGTCAATATATTATTCAGACTTTAGGTCAATTTATGATAAAGTACAGTATACCAATCAAGTTACCGTATTTTTTAAAATATCACATAAAGGTAATTGAAATGCAAGCTTTTCTTTAAAAAAAGTAATTATCCTGTTACCTAGTTATTGATTTTGTGATTTTCTATACCAGATAACCGTAAAATGTTGAAAAAATCAGATTTGAACAATGGCCTTTTGCAAGAAGAACTACAAAGAGATTCTTCCCATCTCCCACAAGAAGAAGTTATCCAACTCCTCAAACAAGTAATTGAACCCAGTCTGAAAAACGATATCGTTAGTTTGGGAATGGTGCGAAATCTACGGATAGTTGATCAATATATTTATTTGCGCTTGTATATAGGTTCTCGTCAACAGCATTTAGAGGCAGAGATTAAAGCGGTATTATCATCATTATCTTGGTGTAAAAAAATCTATATTCAAATTTGTACAATTCCAGGAGTGAAAACGACATTAGCCATATCTAGCGGTAAAGGAGGTGTAGGTAAATCCACAACCGCAGTTAATTTAGCAGCAGCTTTGAGGTTAAAAGGAGCAAAAGTTGGGTTATTAGATGCTGATGTTTATGGTCCTAATGTTCCTCAGATGTTAGGGTTAGGACAATCGGAAGTTACAGTTATTGATACTGTTAATGGTCAGAAATTTTTACCGTTACAAGCTCATGGTATCAAAGTCATGTCTGTAGGATTGTTGGCAGAACCAGATCATCCTCTAGCATGGCGTGGACCAGTATTACATAAAATCATTACTCAATTTATACATGATGTTGAATGGGGAGAATTGGACTATTTGTTAATAGATTTACCTCCCGGTACTGGTGATGCTCAAATCACGATTGTGCAAGAAAGCCCGATTTGTGGAGTCATATTAGTAACAACACCTCAAGAAGTGGCGATTTCTGATGTGCGTCGCAGTATCTATATGTTTCGTCAAGTGGGTGTTCCTGTTCTCGGTATTATCGAAAATATGAGCTATTTTATGGGCGTAAATGGCGAAGAAACTCCGATTTTTGGTAGTGGTGGCGGTGAAAAACTGTCTAATGAACTCCAAGCACCGCTTTTAGGTAAAATTCCCCTCGATCCGCGTATTTGTAATGGTGGTGATACTGGACAACCTCTTACTCTTGCTGACTCTAGCACAATTACAAGTCAAATATTTATACACATTGCTACGGCATTAGAAGCTACTTTTTTTGCTTTTTCTAATGATCTGTGATATCTTTAATTTTAAATCTACAGTAACTTTATCAAGATACCGTACTTTAAAATTAATCAATGGGTGTTTACTATGGCAGGTAAATTAGATGGTAAGGTGGCTATTATTACGGGAGCATCTTCGGGAATTGGTAAAGCTACGGCTATTTCATTAGCAGCAGAAGGAGCAAAAGTAGTAATTGCAGCTAGAAGGAGAGACCGTTTAGAAGCGATAATAAAGTATATTACTGAAAATGGTGGACAAGGATTATCTGTTATTGCAGATATTACCGATGAAGCACAGGTTCAAAATTTGATCCAAAAAGCTAATGCAAAATTTGGTCGCGTAGATATTTTAGTAAACAATGCAGGTATATCATTTCCTGGCAGGATTGAAAATGCAGATCCCGCAAATTGGCGAAAAATGATTGATATTAATGTCTTGGGGTTAATGTATGCAACTCGTACAGTCTTACCTATATTCAAAACGCAAAAATCAGGACATATCGTTAATATTTCATCCGTAGCAGGCCGCATCGCTCGTGCAGGAATGGCTGGTTATAATGTCACTAAATGGGGTGTAAATGCCTTTTCGGAAGCATTAAGACAGGAAGTTTATCAAGATAATATCCGTGTTACTATTATTGAGCCTGGTTTAGTTGAAACAGAAATTGATCAGCATATTACTGATATGGTAGCTAAACAGGAAATTGAAGCCAGACGCAAAGCAATTACACCATTACAAAGTGAAGATATAGCAGCAGCAATAGTTTATGCTATTACCCAACCACAGCACGTAAATGTGAATGAAATCTTAATTCGCCCAACTTTGCAAGATCGATGATACTCAGAGGTTGTTTGAAAATTCTGTCATGGTGTATCACATATTTTTACCCCTCCCTAACCCTCCCCTTATAAAGGGGAGGGAACTGTATTTTTATTGTTTCCCCCTTTTACAAGAAGGGGGGTAGCAATGTGATTAAAATTACGGTATACCACTTTTAAAACATCCTCTCAGATGATACTGACAGCTATTCACAATTATACCGAAAAAATAGGTAATATTAATGTTAGAAGAAAATGTAAAATCATTAAATAAAAATAACAAAGTATCTGCTTTTTTGATTGGGGAAAGCGTGTCTTTTTTCGGCTCTTGGATGACACAAATTACCTTGGTATGGCTGGTTTATCAATTGACAGATTCAGCCATGTTAGTTGGTATAGCTGGATTTAGCAATCAAGCTATGGGTTTAGTGATTACACCATTGGTAGGAGTATTATTAGATAGATGGAATTTAAGGTATGTTCTATTAACTACCCAGATAGTATCTATTTTCCTATCTTCACTATTAACCTTTTTAACTTTTAGTAATCAGATTAATTTTACATATATTATTATTATTGGTATTCTTCAAGGCACAGTAAAAGCTTTTGATTTACCAGCACGTCAAGTAACTCTTCCTAGATTACTAGAAAATAGAAGTGATACTTATACTGTGATGGCTGTGCATTCATTTTTAATGAATACAGCTAAATTTGTTAGTCCGATGATTGGGGGTTTGATACTTGTTAGAAATGCAGCAGGTTTATGTTTTTTAGTAGATGCTATTAGTTATTTGCCTTTTATATTAGTTATCTTCACTATGCAGATAAAAACAAATATCAATATTTCATCCATATCAAAACCTCCAAAAATCTGGTATAACTTGAAAGAAGGATTTATTTTTGTTTATAATTTTGTGCCTATTAAAGCTATTTTAATATTGCAAATGATAGTTTGCTTTATGGCAATGACTCATGTAAATCTTATACCGATATTTGCTAAAGAAGTGCTGAAAGGAAATGCAGGAACAATGGGTTTTTTGATGACTTCTACAGCTTTTGGTTCTATTTTTTCTGGTATTTATCTAATGCAGCGCAAGCAAGTCATAGGACTAGAAAAAGTTATGGCAATTTCTACTTTAGTGCTGGGAGTATGCTTAATATTATTTTCTCGCTCAACACAGCTAGAAGTTTGTTTAGTATTGATCTTTATTGTGGGATTAACTAACACACTAACTTTAGCTTCAATTAGTAATTTTATGCAAGTAATTTTAGTGGAAGAAGATAAAAGAGGACGAGTAACTAGTATATTTATGACTACTTTTTTGGGAATATTGCCTCTTGGTAATTTATTTTTCGGAGGATTAGCAAATTATATTGGTGTTGCTAATGCTTTATTATTTAGCGGTGTTTGTTGTATTTTTGTAACTTATTCTTTTGCCACAAAAATATCGACTATCAGAAAAGTGGTAAACCCAATATATGAGGAAATGGGATTACTTTCTTAAAGATTATTTATAAACATATAGATAAAATAAGATCCCCGACTTCTGACATCAATTGATGATTGGTTAACACAATAAATCAAATGATTCAGGATCTGGGTATAAATTAATGTTATAAATAAATACTTGCAATTATTTAAACCTCAGCGATTAAACCTCAGCGATTAGTCGAATGCTTAAACCAAATTCAAATTTTTAGAGAAAAATGTATTAGAAAATACTTGATTTTAGGATTTATTTATGCAATATTAATATCTGCAACTACTTAATTACGGTAGACATACAGTAGTTTTTCTAAAATTTTATTCAACTTCAAATACACTCTGAATATTTCATCTATGAAAACACAATTTTTAGCACAACATCCTATAGTTTTAACACGGTTGTTATTGGGATTGTTTTTTCTATCTATACCCATAACAAGTAGTTTATTGGAAACAAGCCAAGCTCAGACAAAACCTGGATTTACTTCTAAAGTAATCAACTTAGCTTATCAAACTTCTGGTGATATTGTCAAAATCAGAAAAGTTGTTGAACCACGTTTTCAAGCCTTAGGTGTAAAGGTGAATTGGGTGGGACCATTTCCAGCCGGTCCACAATTAATAGAAGCAATGAATGCAGGTAAAGTTGATATCGGTACTGTGGGAGAAACACCCCCAATATTTTCCCAAGCGGCAGGTGTCACAGAAGTCATTTATATTGCTGGGCGTGTACCCAGTAGAGGACTAGGACAAGGTATTATAGTCAGAGCCGATTCTCCGATTAAGAAATTAGCGGATATTAAGGGTAAGAAAGTTGCCTTTCAACGTGGATCAAACGCCCATTATTTATTAGCTAAAGCTTTAAAAGAAGTGGGTTTAAAGATTAGTGATGTTCAAGTTGTGGGATTAACTCCATCTGAAGCCCGTGATGCTTTCATTCAAAATAAAGTTGAAGTTTGGGTAGGTGGTGATCCCTTTTTAGCTCTTGTAGAGAAAACTATTCCTATTCGTAATTTGAGAAATGCATCAGGGATTAATACTCTCGGCGGATTTTATATCGGTAGACGGGAATTTGTTACTAAAAATCCCGAATTAACAAAAGTATTTTTAGAAGAAGCAGACAAGGTAGGAGAATGGGCTGATAAAAACCCTAAGGAAGTCGCCAAAGCTTTTGCACCGGAATTGAAAATAGATGTATCAGTTTTAGAAGTTGTAGCACGGCGACGTACATATCGGTTAAGAAAACTCACACCTGCTATTATTTCTGAACAACAGCGAGTGGCAGATTTCTATTTTGAAGAAAAAGTTATTCCCCGCAAGATAAATGTTAAGGATGCAACTTTACCTGCTCAATTAGCTGAAGCTATTACACCTAAACGACTGAAGTAGACTCATTAGACTTAGTAGTTACAATTATCGTAGGGACAATTCATAAATTGTCCTTACAAAGGTCAGGGGAAACGTATATTTAATTTCTGCTGGATATATCTAATGATATAGATAACAATATGGACAAAACTCAGTTCAAACTTGTAATTTTTGATTGGGATGGAGTGTTAGTAGATAGCGCACCAATTATACAAAGATAGTTTTTAATGATATGCGGCAGCTTTCTCAACTGCTGTAGCTATTGGGCAGTACCTAAGTTATTTTACTTATTGTTAATTTTCTGTTAAAGTAAAAACCAACTACTTTAAACCTATCAACTTACTGGAGTTATATTTGCTGCAATCATCAATAGGTAATCTTTTCTCCTGTGGGTAATAGGTGCAAAACTCCGTTCCATCTTTCAGAGGAATCAATCCATGAGTGTAATGTTTTTGGCTGCCGATGATTGGATACATATAGGTTTTAGACTAATACTGGCACTTTTAGTCGGTTGCATAATTGGATTGAATCGCCAGAAAGGTGGTAGAGCAGCAGGGATGAGGACATTTATGCTGGTGACTATGGGAGCAGCATTATTTGTGATGATTCCTTTGCAAGCTGAAGGTGAAAGTTCGTTTGCTGCGACTAATGCTCTGAGTCGTACTATTCAAGGTGTAACTACTGGTATAGGCTTTCTTGGTGCAGGATTAATTTTGCAAGAATCTCCCAGAAAATCTGAAGTGCCAAAAGTACGGGGTTTGACTACAGCGGCCTGTGTTTGGACAGCGGCAGGATTAGGAGCAGCTATTGGTTGTGGTTTGTGGCAAATGGGATTGTTGGGAGGATTTTTGACTTTAATTACTTTGAGTGGTATGAAGCGACTTAATCGTTTTTTTAGATTTTTAATTGGTCAAAATAATCAACCAATTGCTTCACAGCTAAATGCTCCTGCTGATGATGATGATTAACAGTAAATAATGACAGCACTTTTGGAGTAAATGAGGTACGTCAATTTTAGAAGATAGTTTTAAAACTTGAAGTTCAATAGGCTAATGTACTTCATAATCTCCAATCTGCTGTAAAAAAAATATTTCTCTAATTAGGGGTTGCTGAAAAATCCTTTCCGTGAATTTTCTCTGCTAAAATATTCAACAATTTTTTATTTGATATAGCCTAAAGCCATAGCACCATAACCAATTAAACTACTACCTAAAACTAGCCAAGCAGCATTGATGCGGTAACGAGTAATCAAAACTGTGGAGATGAGTGCGATCGCTATCCCCAAAATATCTACATAGGGTGGTTTTGCTATTTTTAAAGTAGCTATTCCCAGTTGCAAGGTAGCTACTACCATCAGTGCTACAGCACTGGCATTCACAGCATCTAAAAATGATCTTATCCAAGCAGAACTGCGTAAACGGGGAATAATCGGATTTAAGGCAGCAACAAAGAGAAAAGATGGTAGAAAAATACCAATGGTAGCTACTATCGCACCAGGTATACCAGCTAAGACATAGCCGATAAAAGTGGCAGTAGACAGCACTGGACCAGGGGTAAATTGACCAATAGCGATCGCATCTAGTAGCTGCTGTTGTGTTAACCAGCCATATTCTTGAACTAATCCCCCCTGCAAAAATGCAATTAGCACATAGCCACCACCAAACAAAACACTACCAACTTTCAGAAAAAACCAACCTAATTGCCATAAAGGAATAGATGTACCTGCCACAGTGCTAATTGTAGATGTTGTCTGTAAAGTTGCCCCTGTAGTTAAGACAGCAATCAATAAGTTAGGTTTATTTCCTGGTGGTTTGTCTTGATTTCTAGGATGTAACCAAATCATACCTAGTAATCCTCCAAACAATAAGGCAATTACTTCATTCACTTGCCGAATTAATACCAATAATCCTACAGCTATAGCAATAATCAGTAATTGACGGTTTTTAACCGCTTTTTTTGCTAAACCCCAAAGGGAATTTACAATAACCGCTAAAACAGCAGGTTTGATACCATAAAGTAAAGGTGAAATTTGAGGTAAACTACCATAATTAACATAAATCCAGGCAAATATCCCTGTTATTAAAACCGCAGGTAATATAAAACAAACACCTGAGACAATTAACCCTGGCCATCCTGCATAAATATATCCGACATGAATTGCCATTTCAGTGGAATTGGGACCAGGAATCAAATTAGTTGCACCTAGTAAATCCAGAAAATGGTCTTGTGTCAACCACCGACGACGCTTCACTACTTCATCTTCAATCATGGCAATATGGGCAACTGGTCCACCAAAGCCAATAACACCCAATTTAAAAAATAGTGTAGCTATTTCACCCAACCGACTAAATAAGTTATACTGCATAGCCTGCGTAATCTACGTTAAAAATGTAAAAGCAAACTTACGTTTATCCCTACTTATTTTATATTTATTATTATTTAATAACCAGCAGTTTTATCTACCACATTGCGTAAAGACTTACCTTGACAATAGCGGTTGAAATTGTCAAGAAATAGGGCAAGTGTTCTCTCTTTGACTCTAGGAGAATTTCCAGAACAATGGGGTGTAATAAACACATTTGGCAATGTCCACAAAGGACCTTCTGCTGGTAATGGTTCTGTAAATACAGTGTCTAAAGCTGCCCCAGAAATCCACCCTGCTTGTAAAGCTTGAGTAAGTGCTGATTCATCAACAATTGCCCCTCGCGCAATATTAATTAAAAATGTAGTGGCTGCATTAATAACACCCAATTCAAGTGACTTAACTATTATACCGTAATTTTGTATTTATTTAGATTAAACCCAATCGACAGCATTCATTCATCGAGGTAGTTCTCGGAAATAAAGCTTTGCAAAGATATATTCTCCGGTAACTTTATCAACTTACCGTAGTTTTTGCTTGCGGTTTGGGAGAGGTTGTGGCATAATCTAGCTGTTAAGTACAGTATTCCGACCGAGTTACCGTAGTTAAAAATTTACTTTATAAATCTTGCTGCAAGGAATTTATGATGCTTAAAGATGGACAAGGGCTGTTAGTGACAACAGATTCAGCCGAAGCGATCGCTGCTATTAACCGTTTTATTGATCAATCCCTTGCTTATGGTAAAGATGCAAAAACAGCGATTTTAGAAGCAGTTGACGCTGATCCAAATTGTGCTTTAGCTAATGCTTATGCAGCCGCTTATCATCTGAGTCAAGAAAGTACAAAAGATTGGCAACAGGCACAACCATATTTGCAAGTCGCACAAAGAAATTTAGGCAAAATTACTGCCAGAGAACAGTTATACGTAGAAGCAATTTTAGCTTGGGCAAATCAAGAGATTGATGTAGCAATAGCTCTTCATGAAGAGATTACCAATCAATTTCCCACTGATTTAATTTCCGTGCAGCAGGGGCAATATCACTATTTTTATACAGGTAATAAAGAAAAATTACTAGAAATTGCCCAAAAAGTTTTACCTAACAATCCCCAACAAGATTATCTATATGGGATGGTGGCTTTTGGCTTAGAACAATGTCACCAATTACCAGCAGCAGAAAAAATGGCACTTGAGGCGATAGCGTTAAATATATATGATCCTTGGGCGCATCATGCTATTGCTCATGTAATGGAAACCCAAGGAAGAACCCAGGAGGGAATAATTTGGATGGAGAATTTTGCATACACCTGGGACAACTGTAACTCTATGCTTTATACCCACAACTGGTGGCATATAGCACTGTATTATTGGCAATTAGAAAACTACGAAAAGGTTCTGAAAATCTACGATGAGCATATTTGGCAACGTGCTAACAAACAATCTCCCAAAGACCAAGTAGGGGCAATTTCCATGTTATTACGGCTAGAATTACGTGGGGTAGATGTAGGCAACCGTTGGCAAGATATCAGTCCTTATCTTTACAGTCGCATTGATGAACACGCATTACCATTCCAGGATTTGCATTATGTCTATGCCCTTACCAAAGCTGGACACAATAACTGGGTAAAAGAAATGCTTCAAAGTATGGAACATCACGCCTTGAGTATTAATCCCTTTCTCCGCAGGAGTTGGGTAAAGATAGCAATTCCCGCAGCTAAGGGCATGGTAGCTCATGCTCAAGGTGATTTCCAGACAACTGTTAACGAACTCAAATTTGTATTATCGCGGTTGCATGAGATTGGGGGAAGTCATGCACAGCGAGTATTATTTGCAGAAATTTATCAAGATGCTCTCTTGCGCGAACAAAAGCAGCATCGAATTTATCCTATTAGTGCTTAAAATCTTATGGGATGGGCATACTATGGCTAACGCCACGCCACGCTAACGGCAAGTGTTACAGTGAGCTTGTCGAACTGCTCAGTACAAGTCTTGCCCGTCCCTATATTATTGGCACTGATTAAGTACCCGATAATTCTCTAACTTCACTGCATCAAAACGCTTAACACTAAATTGTTTCATAATTTCTTGCAACTGAGCATCTGGTTGGAGTAGAGCCAATTGCATTTGCTGAATCAAAGAGATACCTAAACGCCGCGCTGTTACCAATGGTGGCATAGGAGAGGGTCCGATTATTTGCACCACACGTAAATGGTGTGATAATTCAGGAAAATCCCGTAATTCTTGTTCTAATACAACACTATCAATGGCTGCACAATCAGCCAGTCCTTCAATTACCCAACGAATAGAACGTTGATGAGAACCTGATTCTAAAGATTTTCCCCAGAAATTGGGTGAATATTTTTCTTGAATCAACCACCGCCAAAGTAAATGATAACCACTATTAGAACCAGAGTCGTTATAGCAAAAAGTTTTCCCTGATAAATCAGCAAACTTCTGAATATTGCTATCAGTCTTAACAATCACATCTGCATAGTATATAGGACAATCACCATATCGAGATGATTGCATCACAGGCGCAACTAATGTCTGTAATTGATTTGGTGCTATTTGACTATAACGAATTAGTGGTAATCCACAAATAAAAGCCAAGTCTATTTGGTCTTTAAATAATAGAGTGTCTTTTAAGGGGTCGTATTTACTTTGATGTAGTGCAATTTCTACTTGTAAAACACGACCTAAATAAGCTGTAATCTCCTGATATAATCCAAAATAATTAGGAGCTAAATAAGATACAGCCTGTAATTTTGTAATCTTAGTCATTCTTTTTTTTAAACACTGCTATTTTGGAAAATTTTAATTAGCTTTTGCCTAGAGTAATGAATATATAAAAAACTGAGACTAGCAAAAGCAAGCAGCATGATTTTGAAAACTATTATATAAGGATAAATATACCACCATGTCCCCTTAAATAAGGATACTCCTAGTTCTGATACCTTCCCTAAAAAATGAGGATATGCTTTTTGATGGATCTGAATATTAATGTCTTGGCCTAATGTCATGATAAATTCTCTTGTCAATAAAAAACTAAAGCACAGCAACTCGATAGGTTTACCGTAGATTATATCAAAAAAAATCTGGTTTTCCTATTTTGACGAATAAAAATTCCTAATAACCAGCAGTTTTATCTACCACATTGCGTAAAGGCTTACCTTGACGATAGCGAGTGAAATTATCAAGAAATAAAGCAAGTGTTCTCTCTTTGACTCTAGGAGAATTTCCAGAACAATGGGGTGTAATAAACACATTTGGCAATGTCCACAAAGGACTTTCTGCTGGTAATGGTTCTATAAATACTGTATCTAAAGCCGCCCCAGCAATCCAACCTTCCTGTAAAGCCTGTATAAGTGCTGATTCATCAACAATTGCCCCTCGTGCAATATTAATTAAATAGGAATCTGGGCGGAATAAACGCAGGGTTTCCACATCAATCATTCCCTTTGTTTCCGGCGTTAAAGGTGTAGCAATCACCACAAATTCTGCTTCTGGAAGTAGTTCTTTCCAATCATTAGCACCAACTACTTTATCAAAGTTTGGTAATGGTTTTGGATGACGAGAACTGCCAAAAATACGCATTCCAAAAGCTTTAGCACGAACCGCAATTTCTTGACCAATTCCACCTGCGCCGATAATTAATAAAGTTTTCTCGAATAATTCTTGAATTGGTAAACCTCTTTGCCAATCATGCTCATTTTGTAGTTTATATAAACTTGGTAATCGTTTAGAATAAGCCAGTAGATAAGTAATCACAAATTCAGCAATAGGGATACCATGAACCCCTGCACCATTAGTTAAAATTAAATCTCTTTCTAAATATTTTGGTGTCAAAATATGATTGACACCCGCATTTGGGGCATGATGCCAACGTAATGAAGGCGCTGCATATAATACTCGATGTAAAGTAGTTGGTTTGAGATAAAACCAACTAAAATAAACTTCTGCATCTGTGGCATCACCATCTATATTACCCTCACTATCTACACGCAATACAATAGTATTTTTAGGTAAATGCGGCTCAATCTCATGGGCAATTTCTACTGGTAAAATCAGTTTCATAGGGAGTCTCCCAAATGTGTAAATTTATTTTTATCTAAGGTCAAAATGTTCTAAAGACTTGATATGATTGAACCGCAAAGGACACAAAGGACTCAAAGCTAAGAGAGTTTAAGAGATTTTTTAGTGTTGCTGCAATTATTTTTTCAAAATTGGGATGCTCCCGTTTCATAATTGATAACTTCGATTATTTTTGATATTCTATTTCATCTTCTCCAACAATTTATATGTTGAGTCTTCTTTAGCCGTGGTTGTAACAGATTTTCCCCAACCGATATTTTTACGATAACTGCCTAAAAGTTGAGATTCTGCTAATGATTCTTCGTTGATCCCTGTTAATGGTTCTACGTCTGGGGCAACATACAGCGCATCAACTGGACAATATAATTCACACATAAAGCAGGTTTGACAATCGCTTTGTCTGGCAATTTTTGGAGGTGCATCTGGTACTTTATCGAAAACATTTGTTGGGCAAACTTTCACACAGAGATTACATTGAATGCACCGGGATTCACTAACTAATTCAATCATAATAAAAAACCAAAATTAATATTGATGTAGGTTGGGTTAAGCCAATTTTATGTGAGGCTGCACATAATCCTGAAATCCCTTAATTAATCCATCTTTATCTGCGTTCATCTGCGTCCATCTGCGTTCAATTTAAGTTGTAATCATGTTGGGTTTCCTTGCGTCAAACGCCATTCGCCACAAGACGGGAAACCCGTCCAAGGCGATGGCTCTCCAACCTACAATTAAACAGTTACGAGTTCTTTCGCTTTTGTTTCCTGGATAGGTGCAGCTTTTACCCATACTTGATCCAAACCACCACTAATTAAATAATGATGTTGGTTAGCATCCTGTTGTGGATAATCTAAATGTTTGTGCATTCCGCGAGTTTCTTTCCGTTCCAAGGCACTGCTATACATCCATCTAGCTGTGGCTACCATTCCCGCAGCTTCCCTTGTGCGGACAATATTACTATTATCTGCAACTTCACTATGACGAATTTTATGCCAAAGGAAATGTAATCTTTGCAATGATTCCGTTAAAGTTTTTTCATTACGGAAATAATTGTGATTGTATGGGAAAACTTCCGCTTGAGTAGCTTTAATGATGTCTTCACTGTGAATTTGCTTCTCACTACCAGAGATAAATCCTACACCACCTACAGCTTGAACTGGTCTTTGGTTGGCTTGCATACCTAAATTATGGGAGTATGTAGCCGCAGACTGTCCTGCCCAATATCCTGAAGATAGCGCCCAAGCTGCGTTATGACTACCACCACCGGTAAAGCCACCACAAATTAATTCTCTGGTTGCGGCATCACCGGCGGCATAGAGTCCACGTACAGAACTAGCACAAGTATAATCAGTAATTCTAATGCCACCTGTGCCTCGAACAGTCCCCTCTAAACGCAAGGTGACAGGGAAACGTTGAGTAAAGGGATCAATACCTGCACGATCAAAAGGTAGGAAGAAATTGGGTTGAGATAAACGCATTGTCACCCGCATCTCTTCTGATGCTTTGTCAATGATGGCGTAAACAGGCTGAGTTAGCAAAGTTTCGGCAATGACAGAACGCCCTTTTTGCGAACCAGCGCCGGGGATAGGTGTACCATCCTCGTAGGTGAAAGTTGCCCAATTATAGAATAGGGTTTTAGTTACAGAAGAAAAAGCAGGTGCGATGCCATAGGCGTTGGAAAATTCCATTCCTGACATATCTGCACCCGCTTCGGCTGCCATCAGGTATCCATCCCCTGTTAGCACATTGCAACCCAAGGCTTTACTCAAGAAAGCACAGCCTCCGGTAGCAATGATCACTGAATGCGATCGCACAACCCACTTTTCACCAGTCTGACGGTTAACCCCTGTCGCCCCAGCTACAGCCCCTTCTGCATCTACCAACAACTGCAAAGCCGGACTGTGATCTAAAATTTTCACCCCTGCCCGTTTTATTTGTTGCCGCATCAAACGCATATATTCTGGACCTTGGAGACTGCGCCGATAGAGTCTACCATCTTCATCTGTAGGAAAAGGATAACCCCATTCAGCTAGTTGGTTGACGTTCGCATAAGTTTGATCTAGTACCCGTTGCATCCAATCACGGCTAGATAAAAACCCTCCTAAAGCCTCTCTAGAACCCATTGCTGCTTCTCGACTGTCGGGTTCTGGTGGCACATACCATACACCGTTACCTGATGCGGCTGCACAGCCACTTGTACCACAATAGCCTTTATCTACTAAAACCACTTTTGCACCAGTATTAGCAGCACTCCAAGCCGACCAAGTACCAGCAGGACCACCACCAATTACTAACACATCAGCTAATAAGGTTTGATCAAAATCGCTATCTTGCGAAAATAGTTGTTTTTGAGTCATGGAACTTCCTCTTTTTTGTAACATTAATTGATTGAAAAACCGTAGGTTGGGAAGCCACCGTTGTGGACGGGTTTCCCGGCTTGAAACGAGTGGCGTTTGACGTAAGGAAACCCAACAAAATTCTGAAAATGTTGGGTTGCGCTGTCGCTTAACCCAACCTACGGAATAACTTAGACTCCCGGTGTAGTTCCACCATCAACTTGAATTTCTGCACCAGTAATAGAACCAGCTAAATCAGAAACTAAAAATAAAGCTAGTGCAGCAATTTCTTCAGGTTGAACTACTTTTCCTAAAGGTATTGATTTCACTGATTGCGCTTTATATTCATCCACAGTAATACCCAAACTTTCGGCATTTTGCACTGCTAAAGTTTTCGCTCTTTCTGTGTCTGTTAAACCAGGAGAAATGGCATTAATTTTAATATTATCTAGGGCTAATTCTTTAGAAATGCCTCGTGTAAAGTTGAGCAATGCTGCATTTGTCGTTCCTCCTGGTAGGAAATTAGGACGGGGTGTACGTCCAGCACCACCGATAATGTTAACAATACGTCCATCACCCTGTTTTTTTAGATGAGGTACAACGGCTCTCACAAAGCGAATATAACCCAAAAGTTTTAAATTCCAAGCATCTAAAAATGCTTCATCACTTAATTCTAAAAATGACCCTGCACGGGCTGAACCAGCATTATTAATCAAGATATCAATTTTTCCAAATTGTTCTAATGTTTTAGAAACAACTTTTTCAATATCTTCTGCTTTAGTTAAATCGGCACTCACACCAATAACTTTAGCATTTGTATCATCTAAGGATTGAATATCAATTACTGCTTGATCAAGTCTTTTTTGGTTGCGAGCAGCAATAACGACATTCACACCTTCACTATATAAACCTTTGGCGGTAGCTAATCCAATTCCGGCACTACCACCTGTAACAATTGCTGTTCTACCTGATAGATTTAGTTCTAAACTCATAACAGTTGTACCCGATAAATTTACCCAGTGGATTCGTTAATGTATTTCGCGCCAAGAGGTAAAGGAGCAAAGACACAAAGTTTTAGATTTTAAGTTTTAGATTTTGAATTTTTATTTGCTCCTGAGATGAAAATTTAATTTTGTCTGGCTGCAAATTTTTCTAATAAAAATTGCTTGAGATGTGGCTGTTCTAAATTAATTCCTAATTCATTAGCTTTTTGAGCAATTTGTTCATAGGTTAAATCTGCTTGAATTGCTTCTGCTATTAAGGCTATTCCTCCGGCTCTTGCACCACCAGCACAGTGAATTAAAATTGGTTTCGGCAATTTCTCAATAGCTTGAATTGCTTCTGCTGTTAATTTTTGATTTGCCGCTTGAGAATTTAAGGGAATGTTTGTATATTCCAGTCCTACAATTTGTGCTTCCTGCTTTTCATCGTGAACAAAACCATTTTCATCAGGAGAACGTAAATTTAAAACTGATTTGAAACCTTCTATTGACAATTGTTTTAATTCATCGGATGAAATTTGTCCGGCAATACTCAAATCATTGCTCACCTTTTTAAAATCAGTCATTTTAATTCCTCTTGTTATCAAATCAATAAATAGATGCAAAAACTTTATCTGCTGCTGCTCGTAATGCAGTAGCAGCGCCAGCACTCATATCTCGTGGCGCACAAATTCTATTTCTGATATAAGCCAGCGTAATAGTCCCTGTAGCAGCGATAATTGGATCTATACTTTCTTTACCTCCAGTTCTACCGCCTGGTAATAATTCGTTATTACCATTCAGGAGATAATCAGCTAATAATCGTAGGTGAAAATCCACAGCGTCTTTAATGATTGAGATATCACCTAAAGATTGAACTCCAGAATTTTTGAGAATATCGCTAATAGCAACTTCTCGATTATCACTTAATCTTTCAGCCGCTTCTGCACGATATTCAATAAATTCAGCCTCAGCTAAATCTAAAGGTAAGGGATTACCAATAGGTTCTATGCCAAATCTCCGCCTTAAAAGTAAATTATTAGTAATGTTGTCTGATTTAACTCTGTTGTAAGCAGGACGTTTTTTAAGTGCTGCAAACCAAACATTGATGAGAGGAAAACGAGAATTTCCTTTGATGTGATATCCTCTATATACTGGTAAATTAGCCGCCAATCTATCTAAATGGGGACTATACATAATATCTACCAGGCTAAATGTTGATAAAAAATAGGGTTTTGGATATCTCCCTAAAGTCTTTTCAATTTCATCTAATTTAGCTTCAAATTCTGCTTGTAAATTTGCTAATTCTTTGGCATCTTCTGGAGGTTGTCTCAAGAATTTATAGGCAATATCCCGAAAACCATTGGTTTCTGCATCTTCAACCCATTGTCTGGCGATCGCATTTTCTTCTGGATCTTCTGGTAATAACGTTTCCCCAAAATGCTCTTCCAATTCTAAAAGAATATCTTTAGATTCATAAACTAACTTACCCTCAATTTTAGCAGCAGGTACAAGAGTTGTTGGCACTAAATCTGTGTACCATTTCGGTTTATTACTCAGATCAATAAATTCTGTTTCAAAGGGAATTTGTTTTTCTTCTAACGCAAACCAAACTCTTTCGCAGAAAGGACACCAAGAGTTACTATCTCTATATAACAATACTGGTGGTTTTCTCTCAGGGGGAAGTTTATACAGACTACTAGGAATAGGAGTAGTAGAAGGTGCTTGTCCTGGTCTTTTAACTCGACGGGCGGGGGTATTTTGTCGAGCTTTTTCTAATAATTGTTCCCAACTGGATATGGTAGTGCTTGCAATGGCCATTTCTTATCTCGCTTTATTTGGAACGCCGGAAAATACAAATAATTCTTCTTCTTTTGGTGTAGGTAGATGTTCACCTAAATAACGATGAATTCCTACTCCCATATCTCCTGTTGCTGTGAGTTTAAAGTTAACTTCCTCAAATCCAAAATCACGGAAGTATTTACGCACGGTTTCTGAATAAGCAATACCGTTAGAATGTCCACGAGTCCAAAGCACAAATGTGCCTTTTTTACTCAGAAAACTGAGATTTCCTAATAAACGATTGAGTTCATTTTCATCAGCTAAATTGCCAAAAATACCACAGACAATGACAATATCTGCTGGTACTGCTCCTACATAGTTATCAGCAGCAGTTGCATCACCATTGATAAACTCAATTTGTTTTGTTAGACCCAATGATTCTATAGTCGCACGTCCCCGTTCAACTAACCCAGGATTGATTTCTACTAATCTTGCATATACATCTTTAGTACGGGGATGATTTGCTAATGTTCCTAATAAATCTCGTCCATCACCAGCGCAAACACTAACTACCCGAATAGCTCCTATTGGGGAGTGATCTAAACTATAGGAAATATATTCCTGCACGATTTCTAAACGCTGCTGTAATTTGGGTTCAGTGTTGTAAAGATCGTGCCATTCTAACCAATCTTTTGGCATAAAAAAGATTCCCCGATTGCTAAAAACTTAGATTTTGGAGTGTGTTTTTTATCACTCCAATTTTAATATACGGTAAACCTATCGAGAATTAGTAGTTTAAGGATAAATACAGATTAACATATCAATTTACAGAAAATCAAGTAGTTAAATAATTAGATATCTAGCTAGTAATACGAAAAATGATTAAGTGGTTTGTAATAATTGACTAACTTGCGCTAAGTCTACATTTCCACCACTGATAATTACGCCAATTCTCGCTGCTGGTGCTTTAACGCTACCTTCTAATAATGCGGCTGCGGCTATGACTCCAGTGGGTTCAACAACGATTTTTAAGCGTTCCCAAATAAAGAACATGGTGCGAATGATGGCTGCTTCCGATACAGTCACCATATCATCTACGTATTCTAAGACTAGGGGAAAGGTGATTTTACCTAAACTGGGAGTCCTGACACCATCAGCAATGGTCTGGGGATTATGGACAGTTTGCAGGGTTTTGCTGTAAAAAGAGCGAGTAGCATCATCAGCTAATTCTGGTTCTACACCAATTATTTTACAATTAGGTAAAAGTGCTTTTGTTGCGATCGCACAACCAGAAATTAATCCACCACCACCGCAACATACCAATAAGTAGTCTAGTTGTCCCACTTCTTGAATTAGTTCTAATGCAGTTGTACCTTGTCCAGCAATGACATGAGGATAATCATAAGGTGGAATTAAAGTTAATTGGCGTTCTGCTGCGAGATTTTTGGTTAATTCTTCCCGGTTAGTTGTGTCACGGTTGTACAAAATGACTTCTGCACCATAGCTGCGAGTTGCAGTTTGTTTGACTATTGGTGCATCATCAGGCATAACTACAATGGTGGGAATATTGAGTAATTTCCCGGCTAAAGTGATCGCTTGGGCATGATTTCCTGAAGAATAGGTAATAACGCCTTTTATTTTCTGTTCTACTGATAATTGGACTAGGGCATTATAAGCACCACGAAACTTAAATGCTCCCGTCCGTTGGAAATTTTCGCATTTAAAAAATACTTGGCTTTGAGTCAGTTCATTGACAGTACCAGAGGTAATTACTGGTGTTTGATGAGCAATACCCACAAGCCGTTTTTGTGCGGCTTCTACATCAGTAATAGTAACAAAATCAGATAATAACATTATTTTTTCATAAAGTAACTCTCACCACCACTAATATTAACAGGACTTACGCAAAAGGGAACGAAAGTAGGGGTAATTCATGAATTACCCCTACGCAAGAATAAGGTTTTCAGTCACATCTTGCGTAAGTCCTAATTAAGTGAGGTGAGAATTTCGCTTTGTATTTTTTTACAAAACTCGGTTAAGGTGCTGGATTAGGATAACGAGTATGAATTGCATCTATTTCTGCGAAAATCTCTTTATCCAAAACCACATTGACACTATCTATATTTTCCTGCAATTGTGCCAAAGTTGTTGCCCCAATAATTGTACTTTTCACAAACCAGCGACTTTTGACAAATGCGATCGCTAACTGAGTCGCTGAAAGATTATACTTTTTAGCAATCTCCACATAAGCCTTAACCGCTTCTTGTACATTGGGTTTCAAATAACGTTGCCCAAAACCAGGAAACAGAGATATTCTTGTATTTTCTAACTGTTGATTTTCTATGTATTTACCAGTTAAAAACCCAAACCCAAGAGGACTATAAGCCAATAAACCCACATCTGTATAACGATAAACTTCAGCTAAACCTGATTCAAAATTACGATTGAGTAAATTGTAAGCATTTTGAGTTGTCAGAACTTTAGGTAATCCCAAATCATTAGCAATGCGAACAAACTCACTTACTCCCCAAGGTGTTTCATTACTTAAACCCAAATAACGAATCTTTCCAGCTTTAATCACATCAGCAAACGCCTGTAACTGTTCCGCAATAGGCACAGTTTCCCTTTCTAATTCTGGATTATAACTTGTCTGTCCAAATGTAGGAACATAACGATCAGGCCAATGAATTTGATACAAGTCTATATAATCAGTTTGTAATCTCTGCAAACTATCATTTACAGCCTGTGTAATATTCTCACGGTCAACTTTATTATTTCCACCTCTCAACCAGGAAAAAGGACGACCAGGACCTGCAATTTTAGTCGCAACTATTAGTTGATCTCGTTGCTGTTTCTTTAACCATTCCCCAATATAAGCCTCAGTTTTTCCTTGGGTTTCACCACGAGGGGGAACTGGATACATTTCCGCAGTATCCAAGAAATTTATCCCTTGGGCAACAGCATAGTCAAGTTGTTGATGCGCCTCCTCAATAGTATTTTGATGTCCATAGGTCATCGTTCCCAAGCAAATTTCTGAAACCTTGAGGTCGCTTCCAGGAAGTTGGTTGTATTTCATAATGTTTGAATAATGCTCCTTAATTCCATTTTGTTACAAAAACTAATAATATCGCTATCTTTTAAACATACACTAAGTCTACCGATTTATCGGAGTTAATAGCTTGACAACTATACTATCATACCCAAACTAGATGGACAAGCCTTTGTAAAAATTAATTTAAAATTCTAAAAAATGTATCCATGAATACTCACATTTTAGTTTTTTTATGAAATAGTGCTACTTATCAATCATTAACTACAGTATCTTGATAGAATTACCGTATATTGTTTTTATACATAAGGTAATTGTGTCATTACTCTAGGCTTTTATGTCATTAATAATACAAAACTAACCCAGATAGACCTACAAGAAAGTTCTATCTGAGAAGTTCGATTTTCTCCTGTGATTCAGTGTGAAATTCTATGTAATTTCGTGTCGGCTCTAATTCTGTGTGTGTGTGGGGTTATCAACCAAAATGAAAAAAACTGCTTGGAATTTATTGCTTACTTTACCAATGTCTATATTCCTCTTGGTCTTAGCAGCTAGTACAAAATCTTCTGCTAGTGAAAGAGGGCAAGAAAAGGAAACGACAGGTAAAGAGACCTTATCAACCGTCAGTATAAATATCCCTGACTCTGACAACGTTAATCAAATAATTACCCAAAAAGAAACTAACTCAGAACTTTTCTTTTCATCTAATGAGTTTCAAGATAGTGAGTCACAACTTACATCTGTATCCCAACTTTCAGATGTCCAACCAACAGATTGGGCTTTTCAAGCTTTGCAATCTTTAGTAGAACGTTATGGTTGTATTGCTGGTTATCCAGATAGTACATTTAAAGGTAATCGTGCCTTGAGTCGCTATGAATTTGCCGCAGGATTAAACGCTTGCTTAGATCAAGTAAATAAACTTATTGCATCATCCACATCAGATTTAGCTGTAAAAGAAGATTTGGAAGGCATACAACGTCTAACTGAAGAATTTAGTACCGAACTTGCTCAATTACGCGGGAGACTAGATAAGTTAGAAGCAAGAACAGCAGAAATAGAGGCTAATCAGTTTTCGACAACAACTATACTGAGCGGTCAGGCTCAGTTCGTACTGGGAGGTGTTTTAGCGGGCAATAACGTGATCACCAAAAAACCAGCACCTAATATCATCACATTTCAAAATGCAGTTCAATTAGCACTAAACACAAGTTTTACTGGTAAAGATCAACTGCGATTAGTCCTTTCAGGTGGAAATATTGAATCTTTGGGACAAACTAGGACTGGACTTTTGGGAACATTTGATGGCAGAACGGCCGATAATCGTAGACCTAATCCTGCTCAACCCAATCAGGTTTTTGTTAGTGGTATTCGTTATCGTTTTCCTATTGGTAAAAAGACCCAATTTAATATTTTTGCTCAGTCAGATGGAGCTAATGAAATAGGTTTAAGTGGACCAACTAACCCCTTTGAAGGTTCTTTCACTAATGGGATAACACGATTTTCCCGACGGAATATGGTGTACAACTATGGAGATACCGGACCGGGAATTGCTATTCTTCATAATCTAAGTGAGCAGTGGCAATTAGGAGCATCCTATAGCGCCCCTAATGGCAATGACCCCTCGCCTAATAATGGTTTGTTTACAGGCAGATATGTGGCTTTTGGACAATTAACTTACTTTAGCCCCAAAAAGAATTTTCGCCTTGGTTTAAGTTACGCTAATACCTACAGTCCACCAGGTGCAATTGGTCAAGGAGGAACAAACTTTGGACCTGCTGCTGGTAGTAACTTAGCAAATAGTACCGTACCTGGTGCGGGAACCGTGGGAAACCTTTATGGAATTGGGGCATTATATAGACTAAATCCAAAATTAACAGTCAATGGTTTTGTGGGGTATTCAGCCCATCGTTATTTAGGGCATGGAGATGGTCAAGTCTGGAATTGGGGAGCAGGAATAACATTTCCCGATTTAGGTAAAAAAGGTAGCTTAGGCGCTCTCTTTGTGGGTCAAGCACCAACACTGACTCGTTTAAGTTCAAATGTAGATTTAGGAGCAGGTAGGGGTCAAGCAGACAAAGATACTTCACTGCACATTGAGGGATGGTATAAATATAAACTCACTGATAATATTGAGATTACACCTGGATTTATTTGGGTAACAGCACCAGACTCAGATGCTAGTAATCCTGCTAGTGTAGTCGGTTGGCTGCGTACAACTTTCAGGTTTTAACCTAGTAAAGTACCTCTGATAATATAGCGCAAGCCATATCAAGATTTACATGATTCGAGGATTTGCAGGGTTTCGTATTTATTAAAATTCTTTAATCCTGTTAATCCTTTAATCCTGGACATCCTGATTCAGACATTTTCATTCTTTGCTATCATTATTTTTCCGAAAGTTAAAAGTTATGACTAACCTAACTGAATTACTAAATTATAGGTATGGTAATGACAAATTTAATCCAGATATTCCCTGGAGTGACACATTAGCAACTTTGCTATCTCATCGTTCAATTCGTGCTTATTTACCTGATGCTTTACCCCCAGGAACTTTAGAAGTTTTAATCGCTGCTGCCCAATCTGCCTCTACTTCCTCTAATCTTCAAACTTGGAGTGTGGTAGCAGTTGAAGATGGAAATCGTAAAGAAGAATTATCAAAACTAGCTAATAATCAAGCGCACATTCGCCAAAGTCCTCTCTTTTTAGTATGGTTAGCAGATTTAGCTAGACTAACAAATATTGCTGAAAGTCGTGGACTACCTCACGAAGGTTTAGATTATTTAGAAATGTTTTTGATGGCGGCTATAGATGCAGCTTTAGCAGCGCAAAATGCTGTAGTAGCAGCTGAATCTCTGGGATTAGGAACTGTGTATATCGGTGCATTGCGAAATAAACCACAAGAGGTAGCCCAAATTTTGAATTTACCTCCTCATGTAGTTGCTGTTTTTGGTTTGTGTGTGGGCTATGCAGATCCCGTTGTTAAAATAGCAATTAAACCACGTTTACCGCAATCTGTAGTTTTACATCGAGAAATATATAACCTTGCAGAACAAGAGCAAGGAATATTAGAATATAACCAAATCATGGAAAATTTCTACAATTCACAACATATGAATATTCCTGGTGATTGGTCGGAACATTCTAGTAAAAGGGTAGCATCGGCTGAATCTTTATCTGGTCGGCATAGGTTAAAAGAAATTCTGAATAATTTGGGGTTTGAATTAGGATAATTAAGTTTTGTAATCAGGGTATAAATCACAATAATTTGTTAAAAAATACTCAAAAATAAATTTTTGTTATTGTTTGATGTAGGCAATTAATAGATTAATTGCAAAATTTTTGTATGGAATAAATCCTCATAAGTAAGTGGGGATTTTTTTATGTCTATTTTTAATATTTTTTTCTCAAAGATGCTTGCAATTTTTAGATAATTGTGAAATACTAAGATAAAACTACGGTATTCCTACAAAGTTATCGGAGATTCTACTCAATGGCACGGAAACAAGCATACTGGTATTAATACCAGATGCTTCTTTACTAAAGCTTGTTGTCCAGAAATGTGATACTCAACCTAATAAAAGAGATGAATTGCTGTCAATCTTACATATCTCTTAAAGCCTGAGCATAAATATGTTGATTTTCTAAGGATTTCGGCTCAGAAAACTGTTACATAAGCATTGCCTATTTTTATTTGACAGCTTTACTCCCATGACAAGTAAACAATCCAAAAGTAAGAGGTTTTGAACATGACTAATAAAGGAATGCAATTAAATCTTGAAGGACTGAGAAAGTCTTTTGGCAACAAAACTGTTTTACAAGGAATTGATTTAGAGATTCAGCCGGGAGAATTTGTAGCTATTGTTGGTCGGAGTGGCTGTGGTAAAAGTACAATGTTGCGTCTAGTGGCTGGGCTAGATGCGCCCAGTGATGGCAATGTTTTGTTAAACGGTAAATATTCTGATAAACCTATTAATCCAGCCGTTCGGATGATGTTTCAGGATTCTCGTCTGTTACCTTGGCAGCGAGTATTGGCAAACGTAGAATTAGGTTTAATAGGTGCTAATTCTAAAGTTTATGCTCGACAAACAGCTTTACAAGTGCTTCGTGATGTGGGGTTAGAAGACCGCGCCCACGAATGGCCTTCCGTTCTTTCCGGTGGACAAAGACAACGGGTGGCTTTAGCCAGGGCATTGGTAAGTAAACCGTCTTTACTGTTGCTAGATGAGCCTTTGGGAGCGTTGGATGCCCTAACTAGAATTGAAATGCAACAATTATTAGAACGTTTGTGGACAGAACAAGGATTTACAGCATTGTTAATTACTCATGATGTAGAAGAAGCCGTAGTTTTAGCAGACCGAATAGTTTTGATTGAAGATGGTCAAATTAGTATGGATGTGAAAATTGATCTCCCACGTCCAAGAGCTAGAGGAGATGCAAAGTTTGCTAAGACTGTGGAGAAGATTTTAAACCGAGTCATGGGTCAACCAGAATATCAAAAGTCAGAAGTGGAATACGTTTTTAGTTCTAGTTCTGCGATCGCCTAAATTTCCACAACTTTACTCTACACAACTCTGTACAGCCATAAATTTAGGACTTGTCATCTAGTATTACTCAGTTTTCTTCTCAGTCAGTGGCAGTTAGTTTTTCTCACACCTTAATGGGGTGGGTGTTCCTTTCCCACCTCACTTTCTTAAATTAACTTAAATTAAATAGCTGAAAAATTTTTTACTTACTCAATCATAAAAGGTAATTTAATAATGCCAAATTGGAAAAATAAAATTGAATCATGGAAAGGCCTACGTATTACTCGTCGTCATGCCTTATTTGCTTTTGGTTATAGTGTAGTTTTGTCAACTACACTATTTAGTTGCAACAGTCCGCAACAAAAACAAAGTAATTCAGAGATAAACAATACAGCATCTAATACAACTAATACATCTACCTCTGGGAACAGTTCTACCTCTACTCAAAAAGTAGTGAGGATAGTCCGTTCTAAACAACTTACAGCCTTAGCAGTTCTGGAGAAACAAGGCACTCTGGAAAAACGCTTAGAACCTCTAGGTTATAAAGTGGAATGGCCTGAATTTGCCGCAGGTCCACAACAGTTAGAAGCTTTAAATGCAGGTGGACTGGATATTGCTTCCACTGCTGAATCACCTCCTATTTTTTCCCAAGCGGCTGGCGCTCCCCTGGTTTATTTAGCAGCTAATTCTTCAGATGGTCAAGCAGTTTCTCTTTTAGTTCCAGCTAATTCACCTGTTAAAAGTGTCCAGGATTTAAAAAGTAAAAAAATTGCTTTCCAAAAAGCCTCGATAGGGCATTATCTAACAGTTAGAGCCGTAGAAAAAGAGGGTTTAAAACTAACTGATGTTGAGTCTGTTTTCCTAGCACCTCCAGATGCTAATGCAGCCTTTAGTCAAGGTAAAGTTGATGCTTGGTTTATTTGGGAGCCATTCGTTACCAGAAATGTGCAGAACAAAGTTGGTCGTGTGTTGATAGATGGTGGTAATGGTTTAAGAGATACTAATAATTTTATTTCTACAAACCGTAAATTCTATCAAGAAAATCCTCAAGTGATTAAAATATTTTTGGAAGAATTACAAAAAGCACAGGTTTGGTCTAAGAACAATCCCAAAGAAATTGCTCAATTGTTGGCTCCTGTAACTCAACTTGATGCACCAACATTAGAAAAAATGCACAGTAAATATGATTTTGCATTAGTGCCTATTACCGATGCAGTGATCAACAAGCAACAAGAAGTTGCAGATAAATGGTACAGCCTGGGACTAATACCCAAGAAAGTTAATGTTAAAGACGGGTTTTTAACACCGGAACAATATGCGGAAATTACTCCCAAAGAAGTGTTAGCAAGTAAATAAAAATTTGTAATTTATTAATCTGGAAATCTCAACTATGACGACTCTAACTTTAACCAAATTTCAAATTACTCCTCTTGATGCACCCTTGGGAGCAGTAGTTACTGGACTAGATGCTAGTCAAACCATTGCACCTGAAGTCATTTTACAATTAAAACAAGCATTGCGGGATTATCATATTCTCATCTTCAAAAATCAAAATTTGACTGATGAGCAATTTTTAAACTTTAGTTTTTACTTTGGTTCTCTTTTTGTTCCTCCAGATAACGTTCCAGTTTTAGCTTCTCAGCCCGGAATCACACCAGTGATAATTCCTGTTTCCAATGTTGATAACGGTTATACAGGAACAGGTGAAATACCTTTTCATTCTGATCATAAATGGACTCCTTTTCCTTCCAGTGGTTCTTTACTTTATGCTTTAGAAATTCCATCCCAAGGGGGAGATACTTCCTGGTTAAATCTAAATTTAGCTTATGCAACTTTGGATGAATCAACAAAAAAACGAATTGCTAATTTACAGTTGATTACTTATAATCCGTTTTTAAATAAACCAGGAGAACCCAGAAGAAAATATCGTGAGGATAAAAATATTCCTCTCATTAGTCCTGTATTTCCCCATCCATTAGTCAGAACACATCCAGAAAGTGGCAAGAAGATTTTATATTTAGATTACGCCACAGAAGTGGAAATTGTAGGTTTAGATCCCCAAGAGGGTCAAGAATTAATTGCACAGTTGCGATATCATCTGCATCAACGTCAATTTTATTATCAACATAAATGGTCTGTGGGCGATATTGTTTATTGGGATAATCAATCTACATTACATTACCGTCAAGCTTTTGATCCTAATGAACGTCGAGTTTTGAAACGGATTAGTTTAGCGGGTAGTCGCCCATTTTAGGTTTTGTAATAAAAACAGTCATAAAACAATTTGAATTGAAATTTATTGAGGAGACAGAAGCATGAAGCTTAACTTACCACGACGCATATTTTTACAGAAATTCCTTCAATACTCAATATCAGCATTAGCTTTAGTTACTCTTTCTGTACCAATTTCCAGTAAAATAGTCGAAGCCCAAAATACAACTAATAAAACAGGCATTAACACCAAAGTAGTCCGACTGGCTTATCAAACTTCTGGCGATATTGTAAAGATCAAAGGAGTAGTAGATAAACGTCTTGAACCTTTGGGTATCAAAGTAGAATGGTCTCCATTTCCTGCTGGACCCCAACTTATGGAAGCGATGAATGCTAACAGAGTTGATATTGGTTCTGTGGGAGAAACACCACCTATATTTGCTCAAGCTGCTGGCGCTCAACTTGCCTATATTGCTGGACGTAAACCCAGTAAGGGTGAAGGTAGTGCTATTGTTGTTCAACAAGATTCTCCTATTAAAACAGTTAAGGATCTTAAAGGTAAAAAAGTTGTTTTTCAAAGAGGATCTGCTGCACATTATTTACTGCTTAGAGCATTAGGTGAAGTCGGGTTAAAAATTAGTGATATTCAAGCAGTGAGTTTAACTCCTGCTGAAGCCCGTGATGCCTTTATTCAAAAGAAGATTGATGCTTGGGTAGCTTGGGATCCTTTTATTGCTTTTGTCCAGAAAAATGCTAATGCTCGTGTTTTGAGAAATGCTTCAGGAATTGCTAACCAAGGTGGTTTTTATATGGCTAGACGTAGTTTTGCCGTTGAAAATCCAGAAGTTGTGCGTATAGTTTTAGAAGAAGTGGATAAGTTAGGGGAATGGGCAGAATCTAATCCTAATGAAGTTGTGAAAATTCTTGCTCCTGAATTGAAACTTGATCCAGCGCTTTTATCTGTGGTAGTTCGTAGACGTACATTTCGTTTACGTCCAATTAACTCATCTCTGATTGCCGAGCAACAACGCATTGCGGATCTATTCTACAACGAAAAAGTGATTCCTAGGCGAATTGCTATCAAAGATTCAGTTCTCACTTCTCAGCAGTATGCAGCTATTACACCGCGAAGAATTAGTAGAAAATAACTACTAATTGAGATTCCTGATTTCTGAGAACAAATCATAATTGGTTGGTAAGAATTCAGGAGTCAGAATATTTGTGTGAATATTTGTGTCTAGGAACAAATAAACTCTGCTTGTAATCATTCTCATCATCACTTAATAAATAAATGGTCATGAAACTTTCTTCTACTGATTTTTCATCAAAGTATTCAACAAGAAAAAATAAGTTCTATTTTAAATTTCTGAAAAACCGCTATTTTCAATCATTTATACCCTGGGTTGTACCAATTACAATAATTGTAGTGTGGCAGTTGTTATCCTCTATTGGTGTTATTCCTACAAGAATATTACCCGCACCTTTGGCAGTTCTTATTGCTGCTATTAAATTAGCTCAGACAGGTGAACTTTTCAGAAATATTGGTATTAGTGCCTTACGAGCGATATCCGGGTTTTTAATTGGGGGAAGTATTGGATTTAGTTTAGGTTTACTTAATGGTGTTTCTCGGATTGCGGAAAAATTACTAGATACATCACTGCAAATGTTGCGGAATATTCCTAATTTAGCATTAATTCCTCTAGTAATTTTATGGTTTGGCATTGGTGATGAAGCGAGATTATTTCTAGTATCTTTGGGTGTAATGTTTCCCATTTATTTAAACACTTTTCATGGGATTCGTAGTGTTGATCATGGATTGATTGAAATGGGTAAAATTTATGGTTTAAATACTTGGGGTTTATTTTGGCGAATTATTCTCCCAGGAGCAATGTCTTCAATTTTAGTTGGTGTGCGGTTTTCTTTGGGGATTATGTGGTTAACACTTATTGTGGCAGAAACAATTGCTGCTGATTCTGGAATTGGATATATGGCAACAAATGCTAGAGAATTTATGCAAACGGATGTTGTTGTGTTAAGCATTCTAATCTATGCCTTGTTCGGCAAGCTGGCTGATATAGTTGCTAAAGCTTTGGAAAACTACTGGTTGCAGTGGAATCCCAGTTATTTAAAGGGTTAATCTACTAATACTCGATAAAGTTACAGTGTTTTTTTGTAAAAGTATTGCTTTTCTTGATTCATTTGTGCAATACTCTTAAACATTACCTCAATAGTACGGTTCATCGATAGAATTACCGTAGTTATTGATTGAGTTTTTGATTACAAAGTTTTACACTTAAACATCATGCAAGTTCTTTGGTTTATTCCCACACATGGCGATGGACGCTATCTAGGAACTGCTATAGGTGGTCGTTCAGTCAACTTTGATTATTGGCGACAAATTGCCCAAGCGGTTGATCAATTAGGATTTACAGGAGCTTTATTACCTACAGGTCGTTCCTGTGAAGATGCCTGGATTTTAGCTTCAACTTTGGTAAGTCACACTAAAAAAATGCGATTTTTAGTAGCAATCCGTCCAGGATTGATGTCACCAGGGGTAGCGGCAAGAATGGCAGCAACTTTTGATAGAATTTCTGGCGGACGACTATTAATTAATGTCGTTACTGGTGGTGATCCTGTTGAATTAGCTGGTGATGGTTTGCATCTTAGTCATGATGATCGCTATAAACTGACAGATGAATTTTTAACAGTTTGGCGACAAATAGCAGGTGGTGAAACTTCTAACTTTGAAGGTGATTATCTCAATATTAAAGAAGGGAAAATACTATTTCCTAATGTGCAGAAACCTTATCCACCTTTGTGGTTTGGTGGTTCTTCTGCGATTGCCCAAGAAATTGCTGCCAAGCACGTTGATGTATATTTAACTTGGGGTGAACCACCTGAAAAAGTAGCAGAAAAAATCACTTCTGTAAAACGTTTAGCAGAAGCACAAGGTAGAACCTTACGGTTTGGGATTCGTCTTCATGTCATTGTTAGAGAAACTGAAAGTCAGGCTTGGGATGCGGCTAATGATTTGATTCGTTATGTAGATGATGAGGCTATTAACAAAGCCCAACAAGCCTACTCTCGCATGGATTCAGTTGGACAACAGTTGATGAAGGAATTACATAATGGTAGTCGGGAAGCATTAGAAATTAGCCCCAATTTATGGGCAGGAATTGGTTTAGTGCGTGGTGGTGCTGGAACTGCATTAGTAGGCGATCCTGATACTGTTGCTCGAAGAATGCAAGAGTATGCAGATTTAGGAATTGATACTTTTATCTTCTCTGGTTATCCCCATTTAGAAGAAGCTTATCGGGTAGCAGAATTACTTTTTCCTCGTTTACCTTTGAATAATTTACCAACAGTAGAACCGCAGTTATTGAGTCCTTTTGGTGAGATTGTTGCTAACCGGGAATTTCCCCAGCAGCTTCAAGAACAACTTAGAGAAACAACAGTAGCAACTGTAGATTAGTTAAAAATTAATTAAATCAAGAGGTTTAGATCACATGACTAATATTTTAGCGATCGCTGGTAGTCCTTCTCATCCTTCCAGAACCTACGGAATTTTAGAATATGCGACTCAAATTGTTTCCCAACAAGGCTTAGAAACAGATATTATTTCTGTGCGAGATTTACCTGCGGAAGATTTAGTTTTTGGACGTTATAATAGCCCTGCTTTAGAAAAACCAAAAGCATTGTTAGAAAAAGCAAGTGGCGTAATTATTGCCACTCCAATTTACAAAGCCGCTTATACTGGGGTACTCAAATCTTTCTTAGATTTATTACCACAAAAAGCCTTAAAAGATAAGGTTATATTACCTTTAGCCACCGGTGGTACAATTGCCCATTTATTATCAATAGAATATGCCTTAAAACCAGTTTTAGGTGAATTAGGTGCAAGGCATATTTTAAGTACAGTTTACGCAGTAGATAAGCAAATTCAAATTCAAGCTGATGGAAGTTTGCAGTTGGATGAAGAAATTGATCAACGTCTGCAAGAAGTTTTAATAGAATTTGTGCAAGCTGTTAATAAATTTCACCCTGATGTTAAAGAATTAGCATATAGCAACTAAAGGCATCTATGAATCAAAACTCTGAATTTTCCTAGCCTATGGGTAAGTTCTGTTGATTAAATCAGCGTTACTAGTGATTTTAACTGACAATGCCATGACTTCTAGTTTTTTGACTACTCACACTCCAACTACGATCACTATAGTTGGCGGAGGCTTTAGTGGTACTCTAGTGGCTACCCATCTATTAAAAACTGCTAGTCAACCCCTGATCATTAAGTTGATTGAGCGCATTCGTCAAATTGGCAAGGGAATTGCTTATAGTACGGAGACTAACTGTCATTTACTCAATGTCTCAGCAGGTAACATGAGCGCGTTTCCTCATGACCCGGGACATCTGTTACGTTGGCTTCAGTACAACCGCAGCGAGTTAGAATCATTTTTTTCCGAAGAAGTCAATGCTAGTACCTTCATTCCCCGCAAAGTTTATGGTTTGTACATTCAGTCAGTTTTAGCAGAAGCAGAAGCCACAGCACCCAGTGATGTGCGTCTGGAAAGGGTGACTGATGAGGTGGTGGGGATACAACCGGAAGCAAAAAGGGCAGCTATTGCTCTCCGTAGTGGCCGCTATTTTAATGCCGATAAAGTTGTCTTGGCTTTGGGAAATTCCCTTTCTACACCTTCAGAAATTGAGAATACAGATAGTAATTATCTCCGCAATGCTTGGTCAGCCGATGCCCTAGATGATCTTGATCCTGATGCCCCTATACTACTGATTGGTACGGGATTAACAATGGTAGATATGGTGTTATCTCTGCACAGTCGCCAACACCGGGGTAAAATTTATGCTGTGTCTCGTCGGGGACTGTCTCCCCAAAAACATCAACCGGCTCAACCTTATGCTAATTCTTTAACTCCAGATACTTTCCCCACAACAGTACGGGGTTGGTTACATTGGTTGCGGACTGAGGTAGAAGTTGCCACATCTCAAGGTTATGGTTGGCGATCGCTCATTGACTCTCTACGTCCCCACACTCAGAAAATTTGGCAAAAACTACCAAAAGAGGAACAACGGCGATTTCTACGTCATTTAACACCTTATTGGGACATCCATCGTCACCGCATTGCCCCACAAGTGGGAGATGTAATCACAGAAATGCTCAATTCTGGTCAACTAACTATTTCTGCTGGCAGAATTAGAGAATATCAAGCTGTTCCTGGTGGTGTAGCTGTCACCATATCTGAACGCAAAACCCAGACTAATCAGATTTTGCCAGTGCGTCGAATAGTGAATTGTACCGGAGTAGCAGCAGATTATCGGCATTCAAATCATCCTCTGGTTACTAATTTGCGAAGCCAAGGATTAATTCGTCCGAATGTCCTGGGTTTAGGACTAGATACTAACTCCCAGGGTGCTTTATATCAAGCAGATGGTACAATTTCTTCCCTACTTTATACCTTGGGAACACCCCGCAAAGGCGATCTGTGGGAAACTATAGCTGTTCCAGAGCTACGAGGACAAGCACAGGCATTATCCCAGGAGTTGTTGCAGTCTCTACCATTGCGTGTGCGTCCTCTTCCTGCCATAGCTTTGAGCAATACCAGTACAGGAATACCACAGCCAACCTTTCTATTTCGCCAATTTTTCGACCCTGAAACCAGTAGCTATACCTACCTTATTGCGGATCAACAGTTAGGAGATGGGATTTTAGTTGATCCTGTATTAGAACAAGTTGACCGGGATTTGCAATCATTAGAAGAACTAGGATTAAAACTACGCTATTGCTTGGAAACCCATCTCCACGCTGACCATATTACAGGAGCAGGAAAACTCAGACAACAAACAGGCTGTCAGATCATCGTTCCTGAAAATCCTGCGGTAACAAAAGCAGATCGCTCTTTTGTAGGTGGGGAAATTATAGAACTGGGTTCAGTAACTATTGAAGCAATTTCTACACCTGGACATACTGCCAGTCACATAACCTATTTGGTGAATAAAACTCACTTGTTAACCGGTGATGCTTTATTTATTCGTGGTTGTGGACGTACAGATTTTCAGGGTGGTGATGCGGGAACTCTCTATGATGTGGTGACACAACGCCTATTTACCTTACCAGATGATACCTTAGTATATCCTGCCCATGACTACAAAGGGCGTACAGTTTCCACCATTGGGGAAGAAAAACGTCTCAACCCCAGATTTAGTGGCCGTACCCGTAGTCAATTCATCACCATTATGAATAATCTCAAATTGAGTTATCCCCAAAAGATGAATGCAGCAGTACCGGCAAATGAATACTGTGGTGATTTCATTCTCCAAGATAGCTTAAATCAGTCCACAACTTTAGCAAAAGAAGAACAAGAACAAATAGAACTAACCGTTATGGCAAATACAGAAATATACAATGATTACTTTGCTATGTATATATAGTGGCAGGTGAAAATGGAATTGGTGAAATGCTTTCCAATAGCTAAAGTAGTTGAAAAAGCTACCGCATATCATTAAAAACTATCTTCGATCCAGCAGCAGTAAAAGCAGTGCGATCGCCAAGTTGAGCATAACCAAAAACGGTCATTCCTGCTGCACATCCTGCTTGTACACCCGGTACAGATTCTTCTATCAAGGATTTGGTGCGTTATGCTGTCGCTAACACACCCTACATATCTTTTCATAAATCAAATATTAGTCTAGGACTTACGCATTGACAAAAAATATCATCTATGTAGTCTAGATAATGACATCCTTGCGAAGGTTGGCAAAAATATGCTCACGGACAACAGAAGTAAACAGATTCCTCTGTACTTCATACCAATTGCTAATTATATTTTCAGAGCGCATAAACTCCAATTTCACAAATGCTTGAAGTGAACAAAATATGTGAGTTTTGATTGCACAGGTATCTCTAACCATGAACCGACAAATTCCACATACTTGTTTTATGGCACGATGAAAGGTTTCAATACCCCAATGAGTATCATGAATTGTGACGAAGGTACTTCTGGTTATGTCTTGAATTTTCTCCTCATCTGGCAGATATAAAATATAATGTCTAGAGTCTTCTTTTTTAAAGTCTTTCCTAAACAACTTTATAAATCCAAATTCTTTCAGATGAGTTCTTAATCCTTCTTCAGGAATATCCAAAGTGCCTACTTGGCAATACTTGTGCGGCTCATTTGAAACAGTTCTATTTTTTTCAATTCCGAATAGGAAACCCAATTTCTGGTTTTTTAGAAATTTTAAGTTTTCTACTCCTGAGTACCAACTATCTCCTGTTACCATTCTGGGTTTGACTCCCCAGCTTATTATTTCACTTACCATTTCTCTAAAATAATCGTTTTTTGTTTTTCCCTCCTTTTTATCATATATTCTATAATTTATTGGCACTGAATTACCATTAATATCGCTGTAATATAGAGTGATTAAATTTAATTAAGCCAATAATAGTTTTATGGGCTTTCCCTGACCAAAAATAACTGATTAATTCCGCATTTTTAGGGTCGCTGTAAATCTTTTCTATGACTGTATCATCTACACTTAATATCCCCCCTACCAGGTTGATAATTTTCTCTATTATGCTGAATAAATCTTTTGGTTCGTATCTCTCTCTCAATCAAAAGCGATTGACACTATCATGTGAAACATCTCCCAATATCTCGGCTAACCTACTACACCCTCCATACTTTGGCTCTGACAGTAAAAATAAGGTGTAGATGTCTAGATTGCATTGTGCTGTCGAGGGTTTAGTAATTTCTCTCATTCTCTCATACCCATTACTAGACGACCCTTATTTATCAATGCACTATTTTGTTATTCTGTCAATGCGTAAGTCCTAGATTATTTACTTTATTTACTCAAACAGTCTCCTGAACAACGATTACTAATCCTTTGGGATGGTGCTAGTTACCATCGTTCTCAAGAAATTAGAGATTTTTTGGACGAAATTAATCAGGGACTTTCAAGCGATCAATGGAAAATACAATGCGTTCGTTTTGCTCCTAATTGTCCGATACAAAATCCCATTGAGGATATTTGGTTACAAGCTAAAACATGGGTGCGACGTTTTTGTGCGTTGATACCAACATTTTCTCATCTAAAATGGATGTTTGAATGGTTTATCCGACACACTACTTTTGATTTTCCCACCCTTCAGATGTACGGAGCTTTTTCAAAAATCAAATATTAGTCCTATAGATGCTCAATTTAATAATGCTATTTTAACAGGTATCTGCATAAACAATTGGCAAATTAACCATCAAACAATTTTTGATAATGTAATTTGTAACTATATTTATCTTGATGAAAATAAAACAGAAAGACGACCTATAAAGGGTAATTTTGAAGCGGGGGTTTTTGCTAATCTTTGTCAATAAATTATAGAAAATAAAAATAAGATTGTAAGCAGAATACTTGAGAACAATGATAAGATACGCTAAACCTAGTGATTGTAGTCCCCTGTGATGCGTGCAGTTGGGGAATGAGATCACCTCAACACCAATTCATTCTTACCAAACAGCAATACTATGAATTCTGAAGAGTTTTTACAAAAATACGCTGAAGGACAAAGAGGGTTTTTTAATGTTAATCTTAAAAACGTTAATTTAGAGGGGGTTAATCTTCACCATATTTATCTTAGCAACGTTAATTTAGAAGGTGCAAACTTAAACGGTGCAAATTTTTCATGTTCTACTTGGAATAATGTCAATTTAAATTTAGCAACATTGGATAATTCTATTCTAATTAATGCTTCATTTGATAAAAGTGAATTAAATAAAGCTAGTTTTATAAATGCTAATATTGAAAATTGCAAATTTGAAGATACATCAATGCTGGGAACAAATTTTAGTAAAGCAATTTTAATAAATGCTAGTTTCCGATACTGTAATTTAGGTGGAACTATATTTACAAAATCCAATTTAAGTAAAGCTGACTTTTCGGAAATAAAAATTTGGGAGATGGAGGTTTATTGGGATCGCATAAATATGAAAGAATTAGACGAATATATGTTAGAGAATAAAGAATTGTTAGAGGAATTACTAGGTAAACCTGTTTTATTTGATGAAGCAAACCTTGAAAATACTATTTTCAAAGATAAACAAATACCTGCTGGTAGTAGTTTTAAAAAAGCTGACTTATCTTCTGCTGACTGTAGACGAGTTAATTTTTCTAATTGTGATTTTAGAGAAGCCAATCTAATTGAGGTAAATTTTACAGGAGCTAATCTTACTAAGTGTGACTTTAGACAGTCCAACCTAATTTATTCAGATTTTACAGGAGCTAATCTCATGGAAGCAAATTTTTCTGAAATGGATATTGGTTATACAGTTTACGTTTCTGATTCTGATTACCACTCAGAAACTTATTTTATTAGAGCTAATCTTCATGCAGCGAATTTTAAAGGCACAGATTTGAATGGTTCAAACTTTATAGGAGCAAACCTAACTAAATGCGATTTTAGTCAATCCAACTTAAATGGTACTGACTTTAGGAATAGTAATATATCAGGAGCTTTGTTTACTGGTGTTAACTTCGATGATATATATGATTTTAAAAATCCTAATTATTCTAAATTTAGTGATGCTTACTTTTATGGAGATGATCTACCTATAGATATTTCAGATAAGAATATAGAAAGTATTTTAACAAACAATATTATTAAAAATATATGTTATCCTCATAAAATTTCATTTAAAATTATTAATGGCAGAAAAGAGAGCCGACAAGAATTAATAAATGCGCTAGAACAAGCCAAGAAACGCCTAATAATAACTTGTCCTTGGATCACAAAATCTGCCGTAGATGATAAACTTCTTGAAAAATTAAAACAACTTCTTGAGCGAGGATGCCAATTAGATATAGGTTTTGGAAGAGGTGATAAAAGATATATAAAAGATAAGATAATAGAAGATATAAAAGCAGGTTGGGGTAAAGGAAGTTACTATAACGCTGTACCCGATTTATTCGATATCCAAAAACAATACCCAATCTTGTTTAATTTTAAAATATTGGGAACACATGAAAAATACTTAATATGTGATAATGAATTTTGTATGATCGGAAGCCATAATTTTTTAACATCCGGTGATACAAGTGAAGAAAAAGAACAAGGATTAGGATTTGATTGTCCTAAAACTATTCAAATATTAATTGAAAAGTTTGATAATAGTCAAAGCCTTATTTCCATTGAAGAATTTATGAATCTATACCGTCAGCATTCTAAAGAATAAAGATCACATCCTGTTTTATTTATCCACTAAGCCACTGGACAAAGTAAAATTGTCAAGTATGAAACTGGACAAACCAAGATAGACAGTCAAAACACAGAACTAATCAAAATCGTTACTCTACAAGGAAGATATGGTTATGCCCAATTACAATAAAGAGCTTCTTGACTGGGGTAGCTTCACTTTTACTAAAGCAGGGAAACTGGGTAATCAGATGGGATGGCTGGTTAGCAGAAGTAAGTAACAATTATTGAGTGAGATGAAAGTATGAATATTAGATTTGTGCGTGGGACTTTAGAGAGACAAGCAAGATGTTTACATACAAGCCTATCTAAAGAGATAATTTTTGGACAGAAGACAGGTGAGTACGTATGTGATGACTGTAAAGAAAGTTTTATGACAAGGGAGGTTGATGAACCACTTCCTGAATATCGAAAACAAATGATTGTTACTGCACACGCATTGCTAATTGCTCTTAAAGTCAATGATAATCTCAAACTTGAGAAAGAAGTTGAATCTCACGGATTTACATACGATTGGGCTTTGGTAAACAAAGAAAATGGCAATTTTGTTATACCTGTAGCTTATGACGTAGCTGAGGATTGTATAGCTAAAAGATACGTATTTTACAATATGAGTAATAATTCTGAGTTAACTGACAAACAAAAGATAGAAGCAATACAATTATTAAAAAATGCAGGGTGTTACACTTCTGCTGAAGACTTGGATCATCACACATCATCAATGTATGCTGCCATACTGAGTTCTGATAGGACAAAAGAGGAAATACAAAGGATTGATGAGGAGTACATGTATACACAAAAAAGTACACACAAAAGTGAATTACAAAAAGACACAGAAGATTATAGAGATTTTCAGAAAGCTATAGGGATTTGGTAATCTTTTTTTTTGGAGCAGACAACGGTTGTCCTATTCGTATTGCAACGTAACAATCAGATGTGATCGCTCTGAAGTTGTTACTAGGTAAAAATAAAACCTCTATAACACTTGTCTAATCTTGATTTAATTCAATCCGTGCATTTTCATGTGCAGAAACGTCGTTAAATTGTTCTTTAACGACTGCGAATATTTGCAAGCATAATTGGGCATCTGCCCTATTCTGGTATGGATGTAAATCTAGCCAGTTGTGTTTGAAGCGGTGAAAGAGTGTTGATAATTAGCTTTTTAGGGGGGTATGCTATGACACTCTATTAACAACTGGCGTGGGAGTGGGAAAATTATCGTTGAAGTTCTGTTTTATCCCGTCTTCCCTGTTGATATTTTTATTAAAACAGTAACAGTAAAATCTTGGTTGCCAAATTGCCGATATGGGGGTCAGATGGATAGCACCCTGTTTTGTACGGCTTTGTCTAAACCATATTTTCTGCGTTGTCTTCTTTGGGTCGTTGCAATACCCCTTCTTAGCGTACAAAAAACCTTTTCTGGCACGGTGATGTCTATCTCCCCCTAAAATATAGGACTAGGTGCTATACTTTATCCAAAGAGACTATAAAATGAAAATTTACAAAAACCGTACTTTTGACCGTTGGGCGAGAAAGGAGGGCTTAAACAATCTTAGTCTCTGTAACGCTGTAAACGAAATGGCAGCAGGGCTTTATGATGCTGACCTGGGAGGTGGACTGTTTAAAAAACGCATAGCAAAACCAGGGAAAGGTAAAAGTGGTGGATTTCGGACACTAATAGCTACTAATAATGAAGATCGTTGGTTTTTTATTTTTGGCTTTTCAAAAAACGAACGCAGTAACATTGACAAAGATGAAGAAGAAGCTTTGAAAATGTTATCCAAGCAATTACTTGCTTATACAGCAGAAGAGCTTGAGCAAGCAAAAAATAGTAAGGCATTAATAGAGGTGATTTGTAATGCGTCAGAAAAAATCAGCAATTCTTGAAGCAGTTCATGAGACAGCAAAAGACCTACACAAAGCTGGGCTAATGAATCAAACTACATTGCGCTCCTTTGAACACCTATGCCTACCTCCTATTGAGCCTCTAGAACCATTACAAATTAAAGAAATACGGGAATCATCTCAAGTCAGTCAAGCTGTTTTTGCACGTATTTTGAATATAAGTCCTTCAACAGTTCAAAAATGGGAAATAGGACAAAAGCGGCCTAGTGGGGCATCTCTTAAACTACTGCACTTGATAAAGAATCGTGGGTTAAACAGTGTGCTTTATTAAAATTTTTGGCTCGTAAAACTTACGGGTTATTCCTCTAATTTAACTTGTAAACCATTGTTAACCTCAGATGATTAACGTATTTTCTCTCATTCCAGAACACATCCGATAAAAACTAACACTCACGGATGATAAAAAACAAATACTGCAACAACAAACTATTAGTCAACATACCCCAGGAACAATTTTAAAAGACTTTCAAACTATTTTAGATTTTCTCCAACCTGACGGTGTTGAAGTTAGTAGCACTTACCACCAGTTTCCCCTGAAATATCTGCAAGAACTTAACTCTCAATTGAGTTTTTCTATAGACATTAACCTTAAACGTCCTGTACAAAAATCTTACCCCTATATACACGGTCTTTATTTCCTCCTCCACACCTCTGGACTAGCTCAAATTATTGGTAAAGGTAAAAAGACTAAATTAGTTTTAGACCCCAAAATTCTTCAAATTTGGCAGAGTCTCAACCCCACAGAACAATATTTCACTTTATTAGAATCTTGGTTAGTTTGGGGAGACAGTGAAGTATTAGGCGACCCAAGAGATATGTTTGACCAAGCATATCGCTGTTTATTATTTTGGGACAAACTCCCAGAGGTAGGACTAAAATTTAATAATTATTCAGAACAAGATAAATTATATCCCACATTCCGCAGATGTGACCCAGATAATTGATATTTTTGAAAAATCCCAACCAGAAAAATTTTATTTACCTAATTTTTCTGTTTGATTTTAACTTTATCTGCCAAAAAATAGAGAATATTACTAAAATTAATTCCATGAGGTTTTAAAATAGATTCTCTCTTTCAATGAAAGCAGTTATTTTTTGTAAAATCAACATGACAATTACCCCACATTCCGCAGATAAAATCCAATTCTGAATAATTATCACGAAAGATTCAGGGTTGTACAAACTTTACTCCAAAAATATTCTCAATAAATGAGATAAATTCCTAATAAACATTTTATAGTTCCTTTGAACTAAAATCCTGAAAACCCTTACCAAACAATGTTTTTGGAGATAATTATTTTTTTATTCTCCGCTTATGCGGAATGTGAGTTAAATAATTAGAAAGCAAATTATGCTTAATTTGATAAATATAGGACTTACGCAAGATGTGACTGAAAACCTTATTCTTGCTTAGGGGTAATTCATGAATTACCCCTACTTTCGTTCCCTTTTGCGTAAGTCCTGTATTTAATAGGACAACTAAAACGTCCAGATATTGCTATGTCAATGGTTTAGTCTTTAGGCGGTCGGTGCAGCGTAGCCGCACCATCGCTTGTGCCAGTTGCGTAAGTCCTATGATTCAATAACATCTTCATTATTGCAGTACACATATACTAATAATTAGCGATCGCTGTGCCAGTTGCGTAAGTCCTGTTAATGTCATCACGAAACTTCCAACTGCTCTATTTCCGCACTCTGTCCTTGATCTAATTCTGGTAAATTTTTACCCAAAATTACAACTGAAACCATCATTAATAAACTCGTTACCATAATCACACTGATCACATTTGGATCATCAAAATTGCTTGTACCTATTAACAAAGCAGCAGCAAAATTGCGTTGTGCAGTTCCTACTCCTAAAACTCTTTGAGTATCAATACCAGGTCCTCCCAATAAATAACCTACAGTAAAAGAAAATACAATAAAAATAGCACATACAAATATCACACCATTTGTCAATAAAACAGTAATTTCACTAAAGTGAACTATCAATCTGACCACTAAACCTAAAAGCAATCCAAAACTAGATAATTTGGCGGTAATTGCTTGTAAGCTAAGGGATATATTTTCAGATTTGGACTTAATAAATAACCCAATTGCTAATGGTATTATCATCATCAATATTAAAGGTTTAGCAATATCCCAAGAGTTAACTTGTACCCCTTGCAAAACCAAAGGTAATACAATCGGCATATAAAAAACAGTACCGAACATTAACATCATCATCAACCCTGTAGAAAAAGCTAAATTCCCCTTAACTATTTGCGCAAGTTTAGGTAAAGCTGGCGGACCTGATGCTAATGCCATAATGATAAACCCATCTTTCACAGGTTCATCCACAGGTATTACTTGGAGAAGCAAATATACAAAAAGTGGCACTAATACAAAATTTACTAGTAGCGATAAAACAACTAAACGGATATTACGAAGAGGCTGCCAAATTTCTTGTACAGTTAACTTTAAACCTGTACCAAACATAGTAGCAACAACAAAACAAAGGAATGCTATTTTGTCAAGAATGGGGATAACTTCATTCATAAATTTCTTATTTCACTTATTTCACTTTCAACAAATCTGTAGGTTGGGTTGAACAAAGTGAAACCCAACATATACAGCATATTCCATGTACATGAGGTACACTATGAACAGGCAAGACTTGTACTGAGCGGTTAGTGAGCTTGTACTGAGCGAAGTCGAAGTGCGGAGTCGAACTATGTCGAAGTATGCCTGTCCCACAAGGGTTTTATCATTAATATCTGTACTTCATAATAACGGAAACTGCTGTATAATCTCTTAGCCTATTGGGTTTCGTTATTTAATCCAACCTATATTTGCTACATTTTTAATTCAAATTTAAAGTAACCTTCTGTAAATTACCTGTGAATGCAAAGGGTACTTGATAGGTTTCCACAATCGGAGTACCTGTATCTTGACCGACATCAAAAGTTTCATTTAATGCCAAACGGTAGGGTAAAGTTTTTTCAATTCTACCCTCAGCTACCTGTTGATCATTAATGAATAACTTGCCAATTCCACCTGCACCAACTCCACCACCGTCATAATCAAAATTAAATTTAATTGTTGATTTACCAGGTGCTAATTTTTCAGGAGATTGAATAGTGTACCGTTCGGAATTAGCAAAGTTGTAAACGTAGGTTGGTTTACTATCTTCTAGGAAAAATCCCCAACCCGCAAAACGTCCACCTTGAGTTAATAAAACACCTTCTGCACCATTTTCAGGAATGTCTACATCAACAGTAATACTAAAGGATCTATTTTTTAAACTTGGGGCGCTACCTTCAGGAATGCTAACTCCACCAGAATAGTAAGTAAAAGTTGTGCGTCCTGCGGCAGGGGAAGGACGACTTTTGACATCAAATCTTTCAGAAACGCGATCATCTAATGGTAAAACTTTGTGTTTACGAGCTTCTGATAAAAACAACTTTTGCAGTTTTTCTAATTTCTCTGGATTTTCAGATGCTAGGTTATTAGCTTCGCTAAAATCTTTCTCAATGTTGTATAGTTCCCAAGGATCTTTCTCGAAGTCAGCGTTAATTGTACCCTGCCAAGGTAATCGGGGATGACGCGCCGCAGCTATCCATCCATCATCATAAATCGCCCGGTTGCCAAACATCTCAAAATACTGAGTTTCATGTTTAGAAGCAGCTTCAGGATCATCAAAAGTGTAAACTAAGCTAGTACCTTCGATTTTCTGTTGTTTTACCCCGTTAACTTGAGTAGGTGCAGTAATTCCCGCAGCTTCAAAAATAGTTGGCGTAATATCAATAACATGATGAAATTGGCTACGAAGTCCGCCTTGATCTTTGATGCGATCGCCCCATGCAATAATCAAGGGGTTACGAGTGCCACCAAAATGAGACGCTATTTGTTTTGTCCATTGAAATGGTGTTGTACCAGCCCAAGCCCAAGCTGCATGATAATGATTGAATGTTTTAGGACTACCTAAATCATCCAAAGAAGCTAATAATTGTTCTCGACTTTCAGGTACTTTATTGAAAACTTTTAATTCATTGACGCTACCTGCTAAACCACCTTCGGCACTAGCACCATTATCACCAACGATGTAGAAAACTAAGGTGTTGTCTAATTCACCAATTTGGTCAATGGCATCAATTAATCTTCCCACTTCATAGTCCGTATGTGCCAAAAATCCGGCAAATACTTCCATTTCATGGGCATAGATTTTTTGATCATCTGGAGATAAGGAATCCCACGCTGGCAATTCTACCGGACGGGGGGTAAGTTCGGCATTAGCAGGAATTACACCCAGTTGTTTTTGACGAGCAAAGGTTTCTTCTCGTAATTTATCCCAGCCTTGGTCAAATTTTCCCTTGTACTTGTCTATCCAGGCTTTGGGAGCGTGATGAGGTGCATGGGTAGCACCGGTAGCCAAATAGGTAAAAAAGGGCTTGTCAGGGGCTATAGACTGTTGAGAATGAATCCAGTTAATGGCATGATCTACTAAATCTGGAGTCAAATGGTAATCAGGGTTATTGGTTGGTGGTGCAACTCGCTTAGTATTTTCTACCAAAGCCGGACTCCATTGGTTAGTATCACCACCCAAAAAACCGTAAAAATACTCAAATCCTAATCCCGTCGGCCAGCGGTCAAAGGGTCCAGCCGCACTGGTTTCATAATCTGGTGTGTTGTGCCATTTACCGAAAGCAGCAGTATTATAACCGTTCTGCCGTAATACTTCCGCTACAGTAGCCGCACTCTTGGGTAAAATTGTTGTGTAACCGGGAAAACCAGATGCTAACTCTGCAACTACACCTGTACCGACTGAATGATGGTTGCGTCCAGTTAATAAAGCTGCTCTGGTGGGTGAACAAAGGGCTGTAGTGTGGAATTGGTTATAACGTAATCCTTTTTCAGCTAAACGAGTTAAATTCGGTGTATCTACATGTCCGCCAAAGGTACTTGCTTGCCCAAAACCCACATCATCCAATAATACTAATAATACATTCGGGGCTTTTTCCGGGGCTTTAATGGGTGCGGGAAAATCTGGTTTTGAATCTTTGTAAGTTAAGCCAATTTCACCATCAAAAGACGGTGGACGTACTGGTAAAACCTTTGATGTCGCAGCTAAGGCGGGGCTTGTTACCATCAACAATGTGATGAGAAAAGATAGAGACAGCACCCGCAAAATTGAATGTAACATACAATATCCTTGTATAAAAAATCTGCAACTTTGCGTCTTTGCGTCTTTGCGTGAGGCTTAATCTTTTAACGAACCACGAAGGACACAAAGGACACGAAGATTAAGAATGTTAGAGAGAGATTTTGCGTTAGTCTTGTAAATTCTTCACCAAACGAAACCCGATATGGGTTGTTCCCGTATCAGTAGATTCTGATTCCCGTGCGGCTGGACGATAACGGCTACAATAGTTTGGCGCACATAGGTAAGAACCACCTTTGATGACATGAAGGTCAGTTTCTGTAGGTTTTTTAGGGTCAAAACTTTGGTTAACAGATCCCCGACTTCTTTGAGAAGTGGGGGATCTATCGTTGAATAAGTCGGAAGTCCATTCCCACACATTGCCGGTCATGTCGTACAGTCCATAACCATTGGCTGGGAAAGAACCTACTTTTGCTGTTCCTACATAACCATCAGTTTTAGTATTGAAAAAGGGGAAGATTCCCTGCCAGGTGTTGGCTTTTTTCACTGAATATTGATTCCCCCAGGTATAAGTTGCTCCATCCAACCCACCGCGAGCAGCATATTCCCACTGTGCTTCTGTTGGTAATGATTTTCCTGACCATTGGGCGTAGGCTACAGCGTCTTGATATGCAATATGAACAACTGGGTAGTTTTCTTTCCCTACAATAGTGCTATCACTACCAAAGGGATGCTGCCAATTAGCACTGGGTGTCCAATGCCACCAACTGAGAATTTGAACTTCCTTCACACCTTGTTTTGGCATTTGAAAGACCATTGATCCTGGTAATCTCTGCTCATCTAGTAAGTCGGGAAACTGTTCTTTTGATAAAGGTCGTTCTGCAACTGTTACATAGTTGGTGGCTTTGACAAATTCAGCGAACTGAGCGTTTGTCACTTCGTATTTATCTATGCAAAAGGATGTAACTGTGACATTTTCTGCTGTTTGCTCTTCCACAAAACCAGAATCATCTGCTCCCATTTTGAATGTACCTCCAGAAATCATTACCATTCCTGGAGGACAGGGGTTAACGGCAAATGCTAATACTGGTAGATTGGTGAATAGTGATATAAGTGCAATTACTTGAACCAGTAGTAATATTAAGAACCGCATTTTACGTTGTATTAAGCTCCTGAGCGATCGCTTGTAGAATCACTGGGAGGTTCTTCTTTACCACTTCTGCAACTGACCAAGTTATCTTGATTGAGATTATTGGCAGTCAATACATATACTGGAATCAAGATGAAAATTGCAGCAGTAATTAACAAAATTGCATATCTCATGGATTTATTTTTCACCTCTTCTCTTTTCTAAGTTAGTTTCTCCTCTCCAGTAGCCACTGGTAAATCTTTGTGAGTGCTATATTCTGTCCAAGAACCTTCATAAATTCTGACTTTGGGATAATTAAGCAGATGCTTTAAAACCACATATTGTAATGTAGCTTCTCGTCCTGTACTACAAGAAACAATAATGTCATTTTCAGGAGTAATCTTTTTATCTGCCAGAATTTTCTTAATCTCATCTAATGACTTTAATTTGTGAGGATTTTGAGCATCTGTAAACGTTACCCAAGGAATATTCCGCGCACCAGGAATATGTCCATTGCGTATCCAAATATTTTCCTCACCCCGGAACAATTTTTCTGGTCTAGGATCAATAAAAACAACTCCTGATTTACCAATCAGTTTTTTCACATCACTTAAATTCACACGCACTGAAGGGTTATCTTTAACTGTGAATTTACCGACTGAGTATTTAGGAAATTCTTTTGTGACAGCTTGATCGGTTTTATAACCAGCATAACCACCATCTAATACAGCAATATCTTTCAATCCAGAACGTTCTAGTAAATAAGCAACCATTGTTGCACCTAAAACATCTCTACCATCTGAATATACAAGAACACGACTATTATTTGTTACACCAGAATTAGCAAATATTTCTCCTAATTTTTGATTTTCCCAATATTGTACCGGTAATCCTTCTTTTGGACCTCTAAAAGCTGTATCAGCAATGTTGACAGCATTAGGAAGATGTCCTTCTATATAGTCGAGAGGAAAATTACGTACATCTAAAATTCTAAGGTTAGGATCTTTGGCGTTTTCAGCTACCCAATTTGGCGAAACAAACTGAATATTGGCGCGAGAATTAGCTGATAATACTGGCAAAGGTAATAAGGGAATACTTACTAAAAATGCAAAAAACACTGTCACCAGAGCAAATAACTTAGGTTTTTTCAAATTCTTTAAATAAAAACTTTTAAACATCATTTTCACCTTTATTTCTATTTCATCAAAATCTTCATTACTTAGTGAAATTACTTTAATTAACAGGAATGTTAAAGTAATCTCAAAAACCGCATTCTACGCCGTTGTTACCGTTAAACCAAGAATTTTAGCGAATCTTTCTACATAAAATTCTGTAGGATTAGCAACTTGTTGAATAGATTCCCGTTGACGTAAATTCTCCCACCATTCCTGTAATTTATATGTTTCTGTGGGCAATGTAAAATTACGGAATTTTTCTAAAACTGGTAATCTTTCAAACCAAGGATAGAAGCTGATATCAACTAAACTCAAATGTTCGCCTAAGAAGTAGGGACCATTACCAGAAAGTTTACCTAATCCTTCTTCTTCAATATACAAAAGAGACTCTAAAAACTCTCTCTTTCCCTGTTCTTGTTCTTGGGTATCTTTACCACGCAGGAATTTATTAAAAGCTGGAACTAAACGGGTATTAGCGTAATCTATCCAAATTCTTGCAACCGCTTTTTGAGCAGGATCATGAGGTAATAAAGCTGGTTCGGGAAATACTTCTTCTAAATATTCATTGATAATTGCGGATTCATATATTTCCACATCACCATGTTTGATGGCTGGAACTTTTCCATAGCGAGAAACTTGGGTAAAAGCTTCTGGTTTATTCTGTAAGTCAATTTCAATCGGTGTAAAATCAATTCCTTTTTCCAGCAACACTACACGGGTTCTTTGGGAAAAAGTAGAGGCTTTAGCAAAATACAGTTGTAATGTACTCATTTAGTCCTTTCCTTGATTGGGATTTGTTTGATTTTTTAGTTAATTAGGGCTTGCTGATAGCAGAGCGTGGCGTAAGCCATAAAAGTATTCTCGTATAGACAGGCAAAAGACAAGAGTCTGGGCTATCTGTTGGCAACAAATTTTTCCCTATTTCACGCTCACTATTTTCAATTTTGCTACTCCTATCTTGAAAAACCTTGCACCTCATTGTTCTATTTTTCGCCTCAATCCTTTGATTTGTCTAGGTTTTACATTTATTCCACATCCTCTAATTACAAAAATTGCAATTTGAATGACAGCCAAAGATAGAAGTGAAATTGCTTCTCTTCTACGAGTTATATTCTTTTGACTGGCAAAATACCAGAGGTCAACATTAACTACGGTTTATCGGTCAACTTTTAGTAGTATTCTAAGAGTATTTCATAGTTTTTACTAAAAAACAAGTCTTTTAGCAAACATTTTTCTCAAAATGTAGAGCCAAAATGCCCAACAATCTAACACTTGTCCATACCTTGCTTTTCTTCAGTACCGCGTTCATTGCCGGGTCGTTTAGCGAACTTCCATCTGTTAAGTTAATGTCTCATACCAATACTTTTCGATTAATAAAGCTTTAACATGCTCTCCATCTCACTCCTTCTACCAAGATATAAAAAATCGCGTTTAGGACTTCCCACATATTGACTTCACGCTTGCGTCCTCTAGGTTTAGGCTCTGGAATCAGGTCGCTGATTAATTCATATTGGTCACGGGTCAGGTTACTGGGGTATGCTTTACTCATACTACTCTCTGGGTCCTGTTTATTATCTATTCACAGCTTATACTGAGAGAGCTTTTTTACATCCTTTCCGACTTTTCAAACATCCTCTAAAGGTCGAAGCAACCCTAACTATCCTCCTTCATTTTATAAATACAGTACTTTTCTAGTGAATAAGACTCACGATTTACAATAATAGGGTTATCACGGTGACTTTCAGTAGGCTTACCTAACCATTCATTTGTGTAATCCAAAATTTTGGCTACGCTTTGTTGATGGCTATCTATTGCTCTTTTACCAGCTTCAAATAATTCTTCACTATTCCATACATCAAAAACAATTGTACGTTTGATAGAATTATTACCATAAAAGTAATTTACTTTTACAAAAATGCTAAAATATTTAGAGTCCATGTTTTCATTATTCTCCTTTGTTTCTATTATATTCCATGACTGTATATCCCATGACTGAACATCAAAATTAGGAGCATCTAAAACCTCTTTAGAAAAACAGTTTAATTTTTTCATCTCGTTAACATTATTTTCTTTCCATGCTTTTAAATATTTATTGGTACTTCTTTCGGGTGTATCTGCAAGAAACACTTTAAATAAACTAAACCCTATCATTCCAACTAAACACAGAAAAAAAATACCTAATGTAATTTGAATTTTTGAGAATTTATAATTATCTAAGAACTTCATTTTTAACCTCCTGAAACAATACGCTAATATAATTCAGCAATTAACATCTCGATTAATTTTCAGGGGTAGGTACTACCCCCTATCGCTTTTTATAACAGAAATTAAGCTGATTTTGGACAGCAATTCTCATTTTGAAACGAGTTTGCGCCATTTCAGCGAACCCCGGATTTGTTAAGAATTGTAAAACCCTATGAATGTAAGGGTTTAAATGTCATGAAACCTTAAAATGAGAATTGCTGCTAGACCGGGGCGCACCTATCCATCTGGTTAGTTAAAGTTTAGGACACGCTTCCGTTGCTACTACCAGCCGCTATTTGCACACTAAACCATTAGAGGGTGTTTGAAAAGTTTTTGGCAGTCAAAATTTAAGCAAGTCGCCTCACCATAATACGGATCATGGCAAGGTAGATAAAAGTCTCAGAGGTTTCGGGTAATAACTCATAATCTCTGACTAATCGCCGACACCCCATCAACCAACCGTAAGTGCGTTCCACCACCCAACGTTTTTTGAGTAAAGTAAAGCCCTTGGTCTGCTCTGGTCGAAGAACTACCTGAATAATCCAATGCCAGGGTGGAAACTCCCCTGGTAATGCTCTCCATCTCACTCCTTCTACCAAGATATAAAAAATCGCGTTTAGGACTTCCCACATATTGACTTCACGCTTGCGTCCTCCAGGTTTAGGCTCTGGAATCAGGTCGCTGATTAATTCATATTGGTCACGGGTCAGGTTACTGGGGTATGCTTTACTCATACTACTCTCTGGGTCCTGTTTATTATCTATTCACAGCTTATACTGAGAGAGCTTTTTTACATCCTTTCCGACTTTTCAAACATCCTCTAAGCTTTTATGACATGGGAACTCAAAAACCTTGCATTTAATTTTGATTCCCAGGAAAAATCCATCGCGTCCAACTCTTGAAAGTGTTCCCTGTTTCCTGTTTCCTGTTTCCTGTGTCCATGACAATACTTTTTCAGCAACCCTTACTTACCCATAAATTACGAACAATGAAAAAATTAATTCCGATAATCACCTTAATTATTTCCTGTATATCTTTGGTTAGTTGTAATAATCCACCAACCAATACAACCACAGCAACATCAACTAATAATACTGTACAATCTCAAACAAAAAATTCACCCACATCTGAAACAGAACAGGAAAATAAAACAGATATCAAAAAAGAAAAAACAACAGAAACAGATCAACCAAAGAAAATAAAATCTGCACCGCAAATTAGTCGTAAAACCACCATCAAAAATAAATCACCGCAAGTTGGTACAGTTAAAGAATTAGTTAATGGTGATTTAATGTGTTATGTCACCTTAGTAGATGAACAAGGTAAAGAAAACCAAGTTGGTGCGAGTTTTGATATTTGTGCAGAAGAAGGAAAATTTTTAAATAAAAAAGTCCGTGCCATTTTCACAGTAGAATCAGTGAATGATTGTGAAAGTGCAGAACCTTGCGGAAAAACTCGTCAAGAATCTATAATTACTAAAATCGAGGTTTTAGAAGATAAAACAACAGCAAAAACCGAAACCAAACCTCAAGCAAATAAAACCCAAACCATTAGTAATGGAGAGTGGAAAATTACTATTGGTAATGCTGACTCTTGGACAGGAGTTAATAATACAGGAAACTTGACATACCAAGGATGTGATACAAAAGGTAACTGTCTTGAATTAACAGGTGGTAAAGTTTCCTGTCGTGATGGAAAATGTGTTACAGGGTGGAGAAATGGAGATTATGTTTACATTTTAGAACAACCGATTACAGAAGATGGAAATGCGGATTCAACTTTAATCGTAAGAAAAGGTGATCAAGAAATTCTCAAAGCGACAGGATTAAAATAAGTAGTAGGTTGGGTTGACAAAAAGAAACCCAACATTACTCATTTTCTTCCTTTGCGTACTTTGCGTACTTTGCGGTTAATTAACCCAAAAATCTGGAAACTACACCGAGAAAAGATGAATAAATAAAATGATCTAACTTCTTGTTAGGTTACGCTGTCCCTTAACCCAATATACATTAAATTAGATTAAACAGGAAAAATTCTTTCTCCACTACCCGGATCAAAAACAAATAAATGATTTAAATCGAAATGCAAATGCAACTTTTCACCGGGATGTAAACGCACACCCCCACCCACTTGAACATTGATAAAACTAGAAGAATTAGGTAAACTCACACGAATTAAAGTTTCTCTTCCCAAAGGTTCAACAACCTTAACTTCTACTGCAAGGGTTGAATTTTCTGGTTGAATTTCTGCTTTACTAATACTAATATGTTCAGGACGAATACCCAAATTACAAATTTGTTCAGGGTGAAAATTCAAAGCAGCTTTGATATTTTCAGGAACAGCTAATAATTGACCACTAATATCAAAATTATCACCCTTATAGATAGCGGGTAAAATATTCATAGGCGGATTACCCAAAAAAGCTGCTACCATTTCATTAGCAGGTAAAGCATAAATAGTTTGAGGATCGCCGATTTGTTGAATTCGTCCCCGATTTAACACTACAATTTTATCAGCCAAAGTCATGGCTTCAACTTGATCATGGGTGACATAAATTGTCGTAATTCCCAATTCTTGATGTAATTGTTTTAATTCTGCTCTAGTATCATCTCGTAATTGAGCATCTAAATTAGATAAAGGTTCATCGAGTAAAAATAATTGAGGTTGACGGGCGATCGCTCTTCCTAATGCTACCCTTTGTTGTTGTCCTCCAGAAAGCTGTTTTGGTTTTCTGTCTAACAGATGTTCCAAAGAAAGCGATCTCGCAACCGTCAAAACCCGTTCTTGAATAGTTTTCTGATCGACCTTTCGCATTTCCAACCCAAAAGCGATATTTTGGGCGACGGTTTTATGGGGATAAAGGGCATAATTTTGAAATACCATTGCTACATCACGCGCTCTGGCTGGGATATCATTAACCAAGCGATCGCCTATATATAAATTTCCAGAAGTAGCAGTTTCCAAACCTGCGATAGTTCGTAAAATCGTAGACTTACCGCACCCCGAAGGACCAACTAAAACCCAAAACTCACCATCAGGAATTTCAAAGGTGATATCCTCAATAGCGGTGACATTGTTAAATTTACGTTTAATTTTATCTAAAACAACTTTAGCCATTTCTAATAATTGATAATTGACAATTGATAATTGATAATTGGGCATTAGGCATTGGGCATTGGGCATTGGGCATTGGGCATTGGGTTATTAATCTTCCCATGCTCCCCCTGCCTCCCCTGCCTCTTCCCTGTCACCTGTCACCTGTCACCTGTCACCTGTCACCTAACCCCACGCAGGATGAGATAAAAGAGAAGCCATTACCCGCACCCCGCGCAGTTGGTTAGAAAGGGGTAGATGACCTCTAGGGGCGCTTAAATCCCAGGTAAACTCGTTGGGGTAGCGAGTCCATTTATTGCCATCCTTCCAGCCGATTTTTGGCCATAAAGTTTCCCAGTTTCTACCCACCCCCAACCAAATTTCTCGCTGTACAGAAAAACCAAACTTACCTTCGGAGTAGACAACCCAAAGATGATTAATTGTTTGTAAATCTTTGATGGGGAAATTTTCCACTTCAGTAAAATACAACCATTTTCTTTGTACTGCTTGGGGTCCTGCCATTTCGCACATTTTTTGAATTGTCAGCAGATCAGCAGCTTGAAACTCCTGCTTGATGAGTAATTCTTGCAAAGAATTGTAACTGATCCCACGATCTGATTTTAGAGGTACAATTCCTTCAGGAAAGTGAGTTTCTAGAAATTCCTTAGCCGTAGGTGCATCAGAATTGTAGATGACTTGGTAAGCTTTACCATCAATCCAAGTTGCTGGAGTGTCACGACGTTTCAACAAAAATTCCTGCAACACATCTAAACCCTCATTACCCAAGTTAGCTAATTGTGGGATGATTTGTTGTTGGACTTTTTCGGACCCAGCGATTAACTTTTGGCGCAGGGAGTCGATGTCATTAGCAGTGCCTGATACAATCATTGGGTCTGTCATGCCATTACTCGTGTTAGCGTTTCAGTGAACAAACGAATCAGCTATTGGGCATTCTACAAAATGAAGCACAGATAGCGAAAAGTAGTTTACTATTTTTGACCGGACAAAGTAGCGCCGGTTTAACTGCAATCTACGTCTGAGCTACCAATAATTTACCAGGTAAAGCAGGGGATGATCTGCGCCTCAAAGAAAGGGCAGGGGAAGCAGGGGAAGTAAGGGAGGAAAATTAAAAATCAAAAGTCAAAAAACAGGGAATAGGGAATAGGGAATAGGGAATAGGGAATAGGGAGAAAAATTTATTCTACCTCCTGCCTCCTGCCTTCTACCTCCTGCCTCCTGCCTCCTGCCTTCTACCTCCTGCCTCCTGCCTCCTGCCTCCTGCCTCCTGCCTCCTGCCTCCTGCCTTCTGCCTCCTGTAACTCCTTGAAATTATTCTATTTGGAATGTGTTAACTATGTACGACAAGATTACCCCCCCGACAACTGGCGAAAAAATTACCTTCAAAAATGGTGAACCCGTTGTTCCTGACAATCCTATTATTCCCTTTATTCGTGGTGATGGCACAGGTATTGATATTTGGCCAGCTACAGAAAAGGTGCTTGATGCTGCGGTAGCAAAAGCATACAACGGCAAAAGAAAAATTAGCTGGTTTAAGGTTTATGCTGGTGATGAAGCTTGTGATTTATACGGCACTTATCAGTATTTACCCCAAGATACTCTCACCGCTATTAAAGAATATGGCGTTGCAATTAAAGGACCTTTGACTACTCCGGTAGGTGGTGGGATTCGGTCTTTAAATGTGGCATTACGTCAAATTTTTGACCTGTACGCCTGTGTGCGTCCTTGTCGTTACTATGCAGGAACTCCTTCCCCACACAAAAACCCGGAAAAATTGGATGTGATTGTTTACCGGGAAAATACGGAAGATATTTATTTGGGGATTGAATGGAAACAAGGTAGTGAAATAGGCGATCGCCTCATTTCCATTCTCAACAATGAACTTATCCCCGCTACCCCAGAACACGGTAAAAAGCAAATTCCCCTGGATGCAGGTATAGGAATTAAACCCATCAGTAAAAGCGGTTCACAACGTTTAGTTAGACGTGCCATCAAGCACGCTTTACAACTGCCCAAGGTCAAGCAACAAGTAACATTGGTGCATAAAGGCAACATCATGAAATACACCGAAGGCGCTTTTAGAGATTGGGGTTATGAATTAGCAACCACCGAATTTCGTAATGAATGCGTTACCGAAAGGGAATCTTGGATCTTAGGAAATAAGGAGAAAAACCCTAACATTTCCTTAGAAGAAAACGCCAGAATGATCGATCCTGGTTTTGATGCTTTAACACCAGAGAAAAAAGCACAAATTGTTAAAGAAGTGGAAACAGTTCTGAACTCAATTTGGACAAGTCATGGTGATGGGAAATGGAAAGAGAAAATCATGGTAAATGATCGCATTGCCGATAGCATTTTCCAACAAATTCAAACCCGACCAGATGAATATTCAATTCTGGCTACAATGAACCTCAACGGTGATTATTTATCCGATGCTGCTGCTGCTATTGTCGGTGGTTTAGGTATGGGACCAGGGGCAAACATTGGCGATTCCTGCGCCGTTTTTGAAGCTACCCATGGAACAGCACCAAAACACGCCGGTTTAGATAAAATTAACCCCGGATCTGTGATTCTTTCCGGTGTCATGATGCTAGAATATATGGGTTGGCAAGAAGCCGCAGATTTGATTAAAAAAGGTCTAGGTGCAGCCATAGCTAATGGTGAAGTTACTTATGACTTAGCGCGGTTAATTGAACCACCTGTAGAACCTTTGAAATGTTCTGAATTTGCTGAGGCAATTATCAAACATTTCGGTTAATTGCGGTTAATTTCTATTAACTAAAGGGGCGGGTTTTTCCCGTCCTATTTGTCAGAATCAGGATGTCCAGGATTTAAGGATGAACAGGATTCAATACTTTTCCATGAAGCCCAAAAAATAAAATTCTGTAGGTTGGGTTGAGGAACGAAACCCAACATTTATAGACAATCGTTGATTATTCCTAACTAAATACATCAGGTAAATTTCTTGCACCATGTACAACACGCACAACTTCTATACCATCTTCGATTTCACGGTAAAGAATTAAGTAGCTTCCAACAGGAAAATAACGCATTTCTGGAGCAATATCAGGTCTTGCTTGACCAATATCAGGATTTTTTGCCAAAAGTTGACTTTTTTCCTCTATTTGGTCAAGAATTTTATCAGCCACTACTTGATTATCAGCAGCAATATATAGTCATAATATCAATAATATCTGTGTTGAAAAGGAGAATAGATAATTATGGTAATGATACCAATTAAAGAAGATGTATTAAAAAAGTATTCCTTAGAAGATTGGATGCAAAGTTCCCCAGAAGGTACAGAATGGGTAAATGGGGAATTATTGGAGAAAGAAGAAGTGACATTGAAACACAGTCGGGTACAAGCAAAACTAGCTACTTACTGGAGAAATTACAAAGATTCTAGTGAACAAGGTGGAGAAGTTTATACAGAAGCACCCTGTCGCACTCATCAACAAGGTCGTCGTTCTGATGTTGCTTATCTTACTCCAGAGTTGATGCAGCAGTTTGGTGAACCTGCTGTTTTACCTCAAAGTTTTCCCCTCGTAGCAGAAATAATTTCTCCTACAGATTTAGCAGAAGATATGATTGCTAAATCTCAAGAATATTTGCAATCAGGAAGTGAGGAAGTTTGGTTAATTTTTCCTGAAAATCGTTGGATTATTGTAATTACTAAAAATCAACGTCTTGTGTTTATTGCTGGTGAAATAGTGAGGACTCAAATTGTATTACCAGGGTTTAATATTGCAGTAGATGAATTATTGGGTTAAGACAACAGAATTATTAGGGGAAGACATATTACCAGGATTTAGTTTGAGTTTAGATTGTTATTAATCTGCTCAATTTTCACCACCAACTAACCGACTCAGATCATTATCCACAGCACCTAAAGGTAAAATTTGTGCCATAATGAACCTTAAACGGGGGGAAAATAACTTCCAGGGTACAGAGTGAATCTTGGTATGAACAGCATGAAGATAGGTGGACGTTACGAGTACGACGAAAATCACAACCAATTGGGAAAAGGTGGATTTGGAACTACCTTTTTAGCGAAAGATACCAAACGACCGGGAAACCCTCTTTGTGTTGTCAAGAAGTTTACACCACCCAGTACAGAACCAGATACTTCTTTAAAAAAACTTAAAGAATTTTTTGACCAAGAAGCAGAAATTCTAGAAAAACTAGGAAAACATGATCAAATACCCACTCTTTTAGCTCATTTTGCAGACAATCAAGAGTTTTTTATAGTTCAAGAATATATAGAAGGCCATGATTTGAGTGATGAATTAACATCATGTCCAAAAATGAGTGAATCTGATGTTATTAAACTCCTACTAGAAATTCTAGAAGCATTAGAATTTGTGCATAAAAATGAAGTTATACACAGAGATATTACGCCACGTAATATTCGCCGTCGTCAGTCAGATAATAAAATTGTCCTGATTGATTTTGGTGCAGTTAAGCAAATCAGCACGCAGGTGGTAAATAATCAGGGACAAATTACTTCTACTTTAATTATTGGTACTACTAAGTATATGCCACCTGAGCGAAAAAGAGGTATTACAACATTTAGCAGTGATATATATTCAGTGGGAATAATTGCCCTACAAGCACTTACAGGCTTGCATCCTGAAGAATCGACAGATAACAATATAGAAGATAACAATACATTAAAAATTGTTTGGCGTGATCATGTCAATGTTAGTCCGAAACTAGCAGAAATTTTAGATAAAATGGTCGAATCTGACCCAATTAAGCGTTACCATACAGCAAAGGAAGCATTAGAAGCACTTAGATGTTTATCATTCTCTAATGATACAGTTAACCAAAATCAAACTCTTGAGTCGAATGATAAAGGTATTGTTCGAACTGTCGTTGTGGCTCTTAATAAAAATAGCAATAGTTTAATCCAAGTATTACTTGTAGTAATTCCCCTTATTATCTTTACAATCATTGCTACAAGTACAATCATTTTCATTCCTAAAATGATTACACAAAGAGAAAATTTCTTACCTTATGAAAACAGAAAATATGGTATCAAAATAATTAAATATCCAGAATCATGGTCTCCCCCAGATATAGAAAACCCGGTTACAGGAGAATTTGTTACTTTTCTATCACCTAAACAAAAGAATGGAGATCAGTTTCAAGAAAGGTTGACAATCAGCGTAGAAGAGAAGTTTTATGGTACATTGGAGGAATTTACTAATTCTAATAAAAAGGAAATTAAAAATTCTTTGGTAAACGCAAATATTCTTGAGGAAAGTCAAACTACTTTATCTAATAGACTAGCTACAAAGTTAGTCTATTCTGGTCAAGCCGAGGGATATAATTTTTCTTTCAAGAATATGCAGATTGTAACTTTAAAAGGTGATCGGGTTTATAAAGTTACCTATACAGCCAAAATAGATGATTATGAGCATTTTCTCAAAACAGCAGAAAGTATGATTAAATCATTGAAAATTGATTAATTATCTGAATCAGGATTAATAAGACTTTAGCATTCAGAGTATTAGTTAATCTCATTGACTCTGAAACTGATTCAGCAATTGTAAAGTTTTTTGATACTCTATCTGATTACCTTGTTGCTGAAATAGGTTTACTGCCTTCTTCATGTCATCTATACTCCCCTTTTTATCTCCCAATAAATAACGAACAGATCCCCTTGCGCTGTAGAGTTCGGCAGAGTTAGGATTAAGTTTGAGAGCTTGGTTGAAATCAGCCATTGCCCCTTGTTTGTCTCCCAAGCCAATACGTACAGCACCCCTTCTGGCATAAGCAAGGACTAGGTTGGGATTAATCTTGAGAGCTTGGTTGAAATCGGTTATTGCAGTTTTTTTGTCTCCTAATTTATAACGTGCTGTACCTCTTCCAATGTAGGCTAAAGCATCATTTGGATTTACCTGGAGGGCTTGATTGAAAGCAGTCAATGCCTCTTGATGATCTTCCAATTCCAAGTATCTAAAACCATCTCCAGTGTAGGTTTTAGTTGGGTTGAGATTTTGTAAAGGTTGCTTATAATATTGAGATATTTTCGCCTGTAACTTGGGATCAAGGTCAGGATTAATTTTGAAGGCTTGCTTGAAATCTTCTATGGCTGCTTGTTTTTCTCCTAATTCATAACGGGCAATCCCTCGCAAAGTGTAGGCAATAGAGTAAGCTTCCTCATTGTTAGGGTTAATCTTGATGGCTTGATTGAAATCCGCTATGGCTGCTTTTTTGTCTCCCAGATCATAACGGGCTGTACCGCGACCTATATAGGCTATGGCATCATCGGGATTAATCTTGAGGGCTTGATTAAAATCGGCAAATGCGCCTTGGATGTCTCCTGTTTGCAAACGTATCAAACCTTGCCTGTTATATGCTTCTGTAGATTTGCGGTTAAGCTCAGATTGTTGATAATGATCAACAATAGCAGCCTGTAATTTTGGATTGAGTCGAACAGCTTCATTATAGGCGACTATTGCCCCTTGATAGTCTCCTTTTTGATATTTATCCAAAGCCTGGATTAAGAAATCATCAGCTTTGGGTGCTGTGGACACTCTCTGAGGAGGTGGACTCACACCAAAATCTATCCCAGATTTAGCCGACCGTCGCAAAAAAGTATTAATAGGAATGCCCAAATTAAAACCTGATTTAATATACCTAACTGTAGGATTAATATTTGAGGTTTCTATCTTTGCTTTTGCTTCATCTCCCCTTCCATGAACTCCTATTAATTCACCTTTATCATTAAACACGGGTCCACCACTCATCCCTGGTAAGGTAATATTGCTATACACCAAAGCATAGCCATCTTTAAGTGGTCTAGAAGCATTCGCCGTAATTTTGCCATCAGTGAAATTATAAATTGAGCGAGAAATCGAATTAGCTTTAGCTATTGGAAATCCTGCTACATAAGCTATTCTCCCTTCTGGAGATTGATCAGAATCACCGATTTTAGCAACAGGGTAATTACTGCTGCTAGTAAATTGGAAAATAGCTAAATCTACTTCCGGTAAAAAAGATTTAACTGTGTTGTAGTTGAGTGGATAGCGTTTACCATCTGGAGTGACTATTTCAGCTTTATTCCCAGAGACAACATGAGCAGCAGTAAGAACGGTGTAAGTCTTGCCTGAACGCTTGATAATTACCCCTGAACCAGGAGTTATACTCTCAATTAAAACAGTGATTTGTTTTGCTCTTTTCGACACCTCGGTTGATGATAGTGCAAAAGCTGTTTGAGTTTGTACCAGGGCGATTGATACCCCTATCAATGCTGCTGGAATTGTGTATTTATAATTCATTTATTTTGTCTCCTTTTTTAAAATCTGAGATAATAAATCGGGTGCAATATGAAACCCAGCTTCTTCGCGTAACTGGTTAATCACCAATGGCAGTGAAGAAATCTGTCCATTACGTGATGCACGTATAACTACACCTAATATTCCTGTAACTTGTAAACCGAAACTTTTAGCAATTCTTCTCCCATCTCGTTCATCTAAAATTATCCAATCTGCATCTAGCAACAATGCAAGTGCAATTGCTTCTGCTTCACCTTTGTCTAAATCTCGCTGTAATAGCTGTACCAAAGATGGATTATTAACCTCCCGCACTTGAAGCCATCCTGCAATTAGGGCTTCTCGCAGGTGATCAGAACCTGGTAGCATTTCTTCTACTCGCAATTCCTCTAATACAGCCTTTGGGATCAGTATCTCCCCAAATTGTTGGCGTAATAATTCTAGCTGATCTATAATTGCCAGATTCAATAATGGCGAAGTATTACTGACCACTGGCATAGTTTAAATCATCCTCCAATTCAGCCAATTCATAGTGTCTATTAATCCCACGTTCTCCTAATAATTTACCAAATTCATATTTTCCCATAGCAGCTAACTCTCTAGCCTTACCAAAAGATAATAGTTCTTGGCTATAGAGAGCTAATGCTAATTCAACCAATAATTCCTGTTCTATACGTTTTTCCGGTAGTCGAATTGCTGCAATTACAGAATCGGGAATAGACAGTTGCACACTCATAATTATTTACCCATCAATTAATTCAATTGCTGATATTTTAATTATCTATGAAAATGCGAATTAGATATCTGTAATTTTCCCATATTTTGTATTACCTGATCCATTGGTACAGCCCAACTCAAACGGATAATTTGCTGATGTAAATTTTCTTCTGCTTGCTCACCATCCATAAATAAAGAGGGAACATCCCATAAAGGATAAGCGTGCATACCATTCACACCGACAACTTCACCACTTTTATTCAATAAAGCTCCTCCACTCATTCCCTTTTCTAAACGGTTGGTATATCCCACTTGATAACCTTGTTCTAAAGATTTTTCTAACACTAAATAAACCTTACCACTATTAAACACAAATTTAATTTCCTCAGTTTCTTCCGGCACAGGAAAACCAGCTACAAATACTTCATCACCTACCTTGGGAACATTACCCAAAGCAGCTATAGAATAATCTTTTTTAATACTTGTAAATTGTAATATTGCTAAATCATAGTCTTTAAAATTTATATTTTTTATTAAACTTGCTTGATAAATTTTACCATCTGGTGTTTGAATACGATAAGGGGGATTATCTGCTCTCAAAACATGGGCATTAGTTAATACTGTATAAACTGAATTTTGTTTATTCAGTAATATTCCTGAACCTAAGAAATCTGTTGATAATATCTTCACAGAAATGGCTGCTGCTTTTTACTACTTGTACAGTTAGGATTTTGGCTAGTACCTGCACAAACTACAGGTTCACCATTCAGTGTTCCAGTGGTAATATTTTTGAGTGTACCGTTGTCATTGCTTCTTTGAAATCTTTTAGATACTTCTACACAACGACGTTGAGCAGTCCAAGGTGGTGGAAAATAGTTATTGGAAGTCCAGCGAACTATGGTGACTTTTCTACCATCTTGAGTCCGAGCAAATGTGACAGGTACACCCTTACTCTTGCCACAGTAAAAGGTTGCGCTTCCTGCATAGCTGGGTTGGTTGCTAACTGCGGTTGTGGCTAATACTGTCAAGGATGCTAGGGTGACAGTTCGCGTTACTCCTATCCACACTTGACTAAATAAGCTCTGTGTCATAAGTTTAGGCAATTTTTCTGTGATTAACGTGATATTGTTATAATCACAATTATAACTGATACTTACAGAAATTTACAGGATAGGGTTTTGTCAAATTAGGTGCATAAACTTGATAAATAATCTAGGGGAAGTAAAACTCACAATTCCTCAATCAGCTTTTGCAGTTATGATCTAAAACAGTGTGCAAATCTACCAACTGCAAAAAGACTTATGAGTTTAAATCGTCGTCATTTCTTGGTTTTACTGGGTGCTAGTGCGGGTGCTTTTCTTCTTGATAGTTGCGCTTCTGCGGAAACCTCTCCCCCCAGAACATCAACTATTGAACTACCTCCTTTACCCTACGCTTACGACGCACTAGAACCACATATTGATGCAAGAACAATGCAGTTTCATCACGATAAACATCATGCAGCTTATGTGAATAACTTAAATAAAGCTTTGGACAAATACCCAGAACTGAAAAACAAAACTGTTGAACAACTACTGCAAAATCTGGATAATGTCCCCGCAGATATTAGAACTACAGTCAGAAATAATGGTGGTGGTCATGTTAACCATTCAATGTTTTGGAAAATCATGAAACCTAATGGTGGTGGTGAACCGACTGGAGAAATAGCAACTGCAATTAATGATAATTTTGGCAATTTTGCAGATTTTAAAAAACAGTTTAATGAAGCTGGTGCAGGTCGTTTTGGTAGCGGTTGGGTTTGGTTAGTTCGCAATAAAAATGGTAAGTTAGAAATTACAACTACTGCAAATCAAGATAGTCCTTTAATGGAAGGTAAATATCCCATTTTTGGTAATGATGTTTGGGAACACGCTTATTATTTAAAATATCAAAATCGTCGTCCTGAATATTTAGAAGCTTGGTGGAATGTGGTTAACTGGGATGAAATTAATCAACGGTTTGCAGATGCAAGTAAAATAGAGTAATTCGTAATTCATAATAATTCATAATTCATAATTGGTAATTGATTTATAAACACAACCAATTACCAATCACCAATCACCAATCACCAATTACCCATTACCTAATTTACAAAGGTTTTTGTGTTGGTATACCCACAGGACGAGGAAAACTCACAGGTGTATGTTTTACCTTCCTTAAATATAAACAATGACGAATACTATTACTTAAAGGAGTGGTAAACTCATCAATTAATTCAACTTCTCCCCCTAAATGATATACCGCATTTTCTAAACTTTGATTTTCTTCCTTTGTCCAACTTCCCCGATAAATAACTGCTAAACCACCTTTTTTCACTAAAGGTAAACTATATTCAGCACAAGCAGAAACACTACCCACTGCACGAATCACAGCTAAATCATAATTTTCTCGATGTTTACTTTCCTGTCCAATTTCTTCCACCCTCCCGACAATTGTTTTCGCATTGATAAGAGGAAGATCCGTTAAAACAGAGTCAATAAAATTAATTTTTTTGCGAGTAGAATCTAACAAAGTCACCTGAGAATTAGGGAAAATAATCGAAATTGGTAAACCAGGAAAACCAGCACCAGTACCAATATCAATTACGGATGCACCTGGATGAAGAGAATCAATAAAATGCTGTTTTGGTGCAACTCCCCTTAACGAATCCCAAAGATGTTTTTCCCAAAATTCTGACGCTTCAGTAATGCGAGTTAAATTCACATAACGATTAGCTTCAATAACCAATTCATAGAGTTTTTGCAATTGATTTTGTTGATCATTTGTTGGTTGCAAATTTAACGTTTCTTGCCAAACTTCCACCATTTCAGGTAAACTAAATACGGACTCTAAACTCATATTCACTCAATTAATTATCTCAAAATCTTTGCGTTCTTCTCTGCGACTCTGCGCCTCTGCGTGAAACTTTTTAAGTTTTAATTCAAATGTTTCACTTCCCAACTGTTTCTGCAATTTTCTTTTCTAAAGTTTTAGGATCAACAGATTCCAAAACACCATGATTTAAAGTCCAACAACTGTCCGCTATTGGTAACATATCCCCTGCATCATGTGTAACAACTAATAAAGTCCAATCTTTTTTCAATTTTGCTAATAAATTTATTAATTGACGACGAATAGACCAATCTAAACCGGCTGTAGGTTCATCTAATAATAATAAATTTGGTTGGCGAATTAATTGAACTGCTAAAGCTAAACGTCTTTGTTGTCCACCGCTTAAAGCATGGGGTGAGGTAGAAAATGATAAATGATCTAATCCTACTTCTCTGAGTGCTTGATGAACTCGTTCTGTACCTAATTCGGGATGTCCTAAACGCAATTCTTCCAAAATTGTACCACCGCAAAAGTGCCTTTCGGGAAATTGAAAGACAATTCCCGCTAATTGTTGCAGTTGTTCTGATATTAGTGGTTGTTCTCTCCAAAATGCAGCACCGGAGGTAGGTTCAACTAATCCTGATAAAATTTCTAATAAGGTGCTTTTACCAGAACCACTAGGACCTATGACTAAACCTAGCTGCTGTGGTGGTAATTCCAGGTTAATAGATTTAAGAATTGCTGTGGGACAAGCTGTGGGGTGATAAGTTAGATTTCTGAGATAAAGCATTTGTTAAAATTACCAGATAGTCAGCGAACAACTGATGAACAACTGATGGACTAAAAGCAAAGTTACGTAACCAAAACCTGATCCAGCAGCAACAAACATTCAACTTTTTCTATTTTGACAGAATTACACAAAAAAAATCGCTACAATCAGCGAGGAATCCTGATGAATTTTCAATAGTCTAGATAAATTGGATTTTTTTGGATTTTTTTGCTAAGACAGAAGCGTTTTTTTGGTTAAGCATTTTTTGATTTTAAGTAATACATAAGACAAGTTCAACCGTAATAATTCTGTGTTTTATTATGTCTAAACATTTTTTAGGATTTCCTCTGGTTTCTACAGTTGCTTTTGCTACTACGTTAATCTTAAATTTGTGGGTAAATCCCTCATTAGCGGGTGATCCATTTCGCAGTAGTGAACCTCATAAAATTGGCGATCGCACTGAAGCAGCGTTTAAAGCGATTTTCCAACAAGGAAATTATCCTGTTGCAGAGGATCACCTGAAAAAAGCGATCGCTGATGAACCCGATGAACCTTTAGCTTATGCTTTAAAAGCATCTTTAGCTTATACTAATCAAGATTTAGTAGGATTGGAAAAGTACAGCAAAAAGACTTTAGAAGCTGGACAAAAATTGATTGCTACTAACCAATTACGTGGTAATTTATACACTGGAGTAGGCAATTTTTTAGAAGGTGCTGTCATTATTACCCGTGAAGGTACGGTTAATGGTGCATCAAAGGCATTTACTAGGTTAACAAGAGTGTATGAATATTTAGATAGAGCAGAAGCTATTAATGCCAATGATCCAGAGTTAAATTTAATTAAAGGCTATATGAACTTAATGTTAGCCGTTAATTTGCCTTTCATTAGTCCTGATCAAGCGATTGAACAACTGGAACAAAATGCAGCACCTGGATATTTAGTAGATAGGGGTATTGCTTTAGCGTATCGGGATTTAAAAAAATATCCCCAAGCATTAAAATATGTGGATCGTGCTTTGAAAAACACCTCTGACAACCCAGAAATTTATTATCTCAAAGCGCAAATACTGTATTTACAAGGTAACAAGGAAAAAAGTCAGAATGTGGTTAAAGAAGCGATCGCATATTTTGAGAAAGCGTTAACCAAAAAATCCCAACTTCCTGCTAGTCTAGTCAAACAAATTGAATCCGAACGCAACCAGGCTAAAAACCGACTCAATAATATATGATGATTTAGTCATTAGGAAAGAAGGGAACAGGGAACAGGGAACAGATAATTATTTATTCTCTTTCCCAATCACCAATCACCAATCACCAATCACCAATCACCAAAAATGTACATTCAATTCCGCGAATTTAATCCCTTTGACGTTTGGTTCTGGATCAAATTTAGTACCATTCCTTCCCAACAAGAAAAACAATATGTAGAAGAAGTATTTAACTCTTGGTTTTATTTGGGTAAACTAGGAGGGTTCAACGCTGAAAACTTGCAAGTTCAAGAAACAGGTTTGGATTTAAGCTACATGGATTATGATAACCAAGGTTATGATCAAAGTATGTTAGCTTTAATGCACAACATGGGTGAATTTGAATATGAAGGAAAATGGGGAAGATGCTGGTTTGATTTAGGAACAAGTGATGCGATCGCCTTAGATATTCTCATCAACGCACTATCTCAATTAAGTGAAGAATACGTCACCATAGAAGCATTATATTTAGGTGGTGAAAACGAAGATTGGCCAGTAGAAGATAGTGAAACTCGCGCTTATTCCCTTTACGATAATTAATCATTCAAATAACAACAATTACTCACAACAATGAATCAACCAGGTGAAATTAGAGTCATAGTTTTAGCATTAATTAAAGATGGTGACAGAATCTTTGTTTCTGAAGGATATGATCCGACAAAGCAATCAACATTTTATCGTGCTTTAGGTGGAGGAGTAGAATTTGGTGAAACCAGTCGCATAGCATTGGAACGAGAATTTCAAGAAGAAATACAAGCTGATTTAACCAACATTCGTTATTTAAGTTGTATCGAAAACCTGTTTATATTCGATGGTAAACAAGGACATGAAATCATCCAACTTTATCAATGCGACTTTGCAGATCCGAAATTTTACCAAATTGAAAGTTTAACCTTTTCCGAAACACCAGAAAAGAAACATCGTGCTTTATGGGTAGAAATTGAAAAGTTTAAATCAGGAGAACTAAGATTAGTACCAGAAGTCTTTTTTGATTATTTGTAAACTCAGATCCCCGACTTCTTGGAAAAGTTGGGGATCTATTTCAAGAAATGATATAATTAACAAATAACATCAACTAACGAGAGTGAACTATGTCTACTAAACTATTAACCAGACGTTTCACAGTTGAACAATATCATCAAATGAATGCAGCAGGAATTTTAACAGAAGATGATAGAGTAGAATTAATTAACGGAGAAATTATTGAAATGTCACCAATAGGAAGAAGACACGCAAGTTGTGTAAGAAGATTAATTAGTACATTGTCTCAATTGTTGCTTCCATTAGCAATAGTTGATTCTCAAAACCCCATAACTTTAGATAATTTTTCCGAACCGCAACCAGACATAGCATTACTTAAACCCCGTGAAGATTTTTATGAATCTGCACATCCTCAACCATCGGATGTATTATTATTAATAGAAGTTGCAGATAGTAGTTTTGAATATGATCGAGATATCAAAATTCCTCTTTATGCAGCTAATGGTATTATAGAAGTTTGGTTAGTTGATATCATCGAACAAAAAATCATCGTTTATCGTCAGCTTACAGAAAATGGATATAGTCAAATCACAACCTTTCAACGTGGTGAAATTCTAGATATCCTCGCATTTCCTGAAATTAAAATTACCGTTGATAGCATTTTAGGAACAAAATAATTATAGAAACAAATTATAGAAATAATTAACCAATATCATCAACAAAGAGAGTGAACTATGTCTACGAAATTATTAACCAGACGTTTCACAGTTGAACAATATCATCAAATGAATGCAGCAGGAATTTTAACAGAAGATGATAGAGTAGAATTAATTAATGGAGAAATAATTGAAATGTCACCGATAGGAAGAAAACACGCATCTTGTGTCAATCGTTTAAACTCTCTTTTTTCACAGTTACTAGGTAAAAAAGTAATTGTTGCTGTACAAAACCCCATAACTTTAGATAATTTTTCCGAACCCCAACCAGACATAGCATTACTTAAACCCCGTGAAGATTTTTATGAATCTGCACATCCTCAACCATCGGATGTATTATTATTAATAGAAGTTGCAGATAGTAGTTTTGAATATGATCGAGATATCAAAATTCCTCTTTATGCAGCTAATGGTATTATAGAAGTTTGGTTAGTTGATATCATCGAAAAAAAAATCATCGTTTATCGTCAACCTTCAGAAAATGGATATAGTGAAATCAACACCTTTCAACGTGGTGAAATTTTAGATATCCTCGCATTTCCTGAAATTAAAATTACCGTTGATAGCATTTTAGGATAGAATCAATGACCAATTACCAATTATCAATTACAAATTACAAATTACAAATTACAAATTATCAATTACCAATTACCAATTACCAATTACCAATTACCAATTATCAATTATCAATTATTAATCATATCTATCCTTTTTCAATTTAATCACCAGCATGACATTATCATGATGCTGACCACCAATAATATCTTTGAGGTGAATTTTTCCATCAATATATTGTAAATGAATCCGCCACCCTGATATTTTATTAATATCTGCACGGTAAATAGCTTGTTTAATACCCGCTACCTTATGTAATCTGGTTTTAGGAAAATTTCTAGTTCGGTGACATTCATTATCTTCTAACTCAGCTAAAGCTTCCAGAAAATCAATTTTCAGATATTCTGGAAGAATTTTCATTGCTTCATGAATGACACCATATTCATCTAACAGAGGTTTAATTTGTGCCATTAACAACACTGAATTTCTAAAGCTGGGTTTTCTTCTACCGTGAAATCTTGATAAATCATTTCTGCAACTGCATTATAAGCTTGTTGTGCATTTTCTTGATTAACTAATCTAAATAAAGTGATTAAAATACAACCAAAAATTGGATCATCATCAATAGTTAAAATTATTCTTTGTTGATCGTTAATTTTCAGACAATATATAGTAGAATCATAGTCATGATTTAGTTTAATGTTTCTGAGTTGTTCACTATGTTCATAAAAAGAATTATTAATTAAATTATTTTCAGATGATAACAATTCAAAATTTCGATTCATTTCCTTAATAATTCTAAACTTCTCTGTATCTGTAAACTTTTCTAAATCTTTTTCAAAATCCTTAGTAGATTCAATGAGTATATCCATTTATTGAACTCCTGAGTCGAAATGACTGGGTTACTTTAAATTTACACGCATTACAGAAAATCAGAAATTAACCTTCCATATATTGTATCCAGTTCATAACATTCGGAAAAACTGACTGGAAAAATCAAATATGGGAATTTTGCAAGCCAAAAACCACATCCTCAAACCTGTATTCATCATCATATCAGGATTAGCGATTACTCAAACTATCGGCTGTACAACTTTCAATAGCTATCATCAAAAAAATCAAGTAAACGCTCAAACACCTACAAAACCAGCACCACAAGAAATTGTGCAAGTGGGAGAAATACGTCCTTTACCTGGTAGTTTAGATAAAATACCGGTTTTTAATAGCAACAGTCCAGAATGGATCAAAAATGAAGGTATTCTACTTTCTACTTTTACACCTAATAAGAAAAAAGTTCCAGCCGCACATTTAAACTTTCCCATTCAAGGCAGATTTGATCTATTTGCTCATCATTATACCCACACTCCCAAGGATTTACAAACCTTATATATAGGAGTAATTTTACACAACCCTAGTAAAAAACCTATCACCATTAACGTTTTACAAGGTGCGAGTTATTTAATGACAGAAGCACCTTTTGTTACCTTACAACCCTACATAGAAAATAACGATGGTAAAGCATTTTCTGGACCAGGTGCGAGAGCAGTAGCGGATGTTTTGCGGGGAGTACGTCAAAAACAATTTCCGGCGAAATTAGATTTTGTGTTGGGTTACGCTGTTGCTAACCCAACCTACTATTCTAAAATCCAAAATCTAAAATTGTATTATTTACTACCATAGAAAAAGGCAACTTCTTTTTCTTTTAAAGGAGCAAATCCAGCATCAACCAGCTTTGCGTCTAACTCAGCTTGGGGAATATGCTTTGCACCAATACGGACGATCCGAGAACGCATAGTATTAGATACACCACTGCGTTGTCTACCAGCTTCTAAACCCATGACTTGATTATATAGTTCCAACTTAGCAGCAGGAATAGGAGAACCGTCAAAATCAATTCCTTGTGCGATCGCTACATCAACAGCATCAGCACCTGTAGTAGCTTGATTTTTTACATTAGTTTCAGTCGTCATGGCTATTAAATTCTCAAAGTTATAAGTATATATTACCAGGTCATTGGGCATTGGGCATTGGGTTATTAGTCTTCCCCAGTCACCAGTCACCAGTCCCTCACAAGGGTAGGTATTTTACATTGTCGTCAGGGCAAGACTTGGTGGACAAGGTGGACAAGGTGACAAGGGAGGAAAACAGTACAAAGTCTGTATTCTTAGTCACAAAAATAGTCCGTCAAAAAACCATTGTCCGTATAAAATCTTCCTTGTCCACTTTCCTTCCTTGTCTTCCTAGTCCTGCCTCAACAGATAATATTAAAAACCTACCCCTGTCAGGTCCCCAGTCACCAGTCCCCAGTCCCCTACACTTGCCACTTTGGGAAATTTTAGTTTAATCTCGAACCAGCGGTATAGCCATTTTTAGGTGATGCTATGTCTGATGCCCACACTCCTCGTAACAAAGACCGCAGCCTCGAACAAGCTCTAACTAACAAAATTATCGACGATTACTTCGAGAATTCTGAAAGTTGGCTGAGAGCAATTTTGCGGATGTGTATTTTCTCCCTCTCTAAAATCAATGGAGAATCCGTTTTTATCGTCGAATGTCCGAATCAAGCCGTAGCAAAGCGCCTGAGTCGTAAAACTTATCCATTTCGAGGAATGGTATATTTTTTAACTGATAATTTTGATGACCGCGATCGCACGTTATTTTGTTATAAAGACGAACGGAAGGGAAATTGGCGATGTTTTGATACTAGCACCAATACTTGGCAATCTTTAAGCAGTCTGCAATCATCTACTACTCCAATGGAATAGGGACTGGGGACTGGGGACTGGTGACTGGTGACTGGGGACTGGTGACTGGTGACTGGTGACTGGGGACTGGTGACTGGGGACTGGGGACTGGTGACTGGTGACTGGTGACTGGTGACTGGTGACTGGTGACTGGGGACTGGTGACTGGTGACTGGTGACTGGTGACTGGTGACTGGTGACTGGGGACTGGGGACTGGTGACTGGTGACTGGTGACTGGTGACTGGGGACTGGTGACTGGGTAATCAATTTTATGTTTTCTAATCAACTATTCCCAATTCCCAATTCCCAATTCCCTAATTAATAACTTTTACGTACTATTGACCCGCCAACAAACGCCCCTAATATTGTACCTGTCCATATTCCAGCTATACTACCCTGCCAAATTGCTCCAGGTGTGACTACGACATTACAAACTTGCTGGAAACCCCAGCCTTGAGTTTGACATTTTTGGTTATGCAACATGGAAGTAATTTGTGCAGCCATTAAACCACCAAAAAAGCCAGATGATAGGGCTACAAAAGTACAAATTAGAATGCGTTTTTTGATCATTGTGATTGGTGATTGGTGATTGGTGATTGGTGATATGGGGGGATTGGGAGAAATAACAATATCTTCTCTTACACTCTTTCTTTCTGTCACCTGTCACCTGTCACCTGTCACCTTCTTCAACCAGTATTTCTCATTCCTGCGGCAATACCGTTAATAGTTAACAATGCTCCTCGCAGTAACTCCCCTTTGCTGTAACGAGAGTGAATTATTCCTGGTGTGGTGCTGTTCTTGTACTGTCGTAGGCGCTTGAGTAGAGAAACTTGAATAAATCCTAACGGTACAATTGTTCCATTACGTAACTGTACTGAACGCTGCAAAATCGGATCACCGTCTAAAAGTTTTTGGTGTCCGGTAATTTTTAAGACTAAATCCCTGGTGAGATAGAACTCACTAGCAATTTGCTCAAACACTTTCTCAAAACGATGTTTGTCTTCAGGGTTAGACAATTCCTGTACGTAATGTCGCGCCATTTCCATGTCTACTTTCGCTAAGGTCATTTCTGCTTTAGAAATCACCATTTTGAAGAAAGGCCATTTGACATAAAAGTAACGCATTAATTTTAAGTGTTCTTCCGGTTGCTCGTTCAAGAACTCCTGTAAAGCTGTACCCACACCATACCAGGAAGGTAACAAGAATCGGGTTTGTGTCCAACTAAATACCCAAGGAATCGCTCGTAAACTGCTTAAATCCTTTTTACCAGATGGTCGTCGCGCTGGACGAGAGCTAATTTGCAGTTGGCTAATTTCTTCGATGGGGGTAACTTGATGGAAGAAGTCGATAAAATCGGGTTGTTCGTAAATGAGAGCGCGATAATGTTGACGCGACGCATGAGCTAATTCTTCCATAATCTCATTCCAAGGTTCAATATCATCAAACCCGGTTTTCAACAAACTAGCTTGTACAACTGCACTGGTAATAGTTTCAACGTGATACAGAGCTAGATCCAACAAAGAATATTTAGAAGCTAAAACTTCTCCCTGTTCAGTGATCTTGATCCGTCCATTAATACTATGTCCTGGTTGGGCTAAAATCGCCTCATAAGCAGGTCCACCACCACGACCTACCGATCCCCCCCGTCCGTGGAAAATTCGCAGGTTTAAACCGTATTCTTCCGCAATTCCTTGCAGGGATTTTTGGGCTTTATGAATTTCCCAGTTACTACTTAAAAAGCCTGAATCTTTGTTACTGTCAGAATACCCTAACATCACTTCTTGCAAGTTGGGGTTGAGGATGGAAGATTGGGAAATAGGGAGACTTGCACTGAGCGACTTGTACTGAGCCTGTCCTGAGCCTGTCCTGAGCCTGTCCTGAGCCTGTCCTGAGCCTGTCCTGAGCCTGTCCTGAGCGGTGTCGAAGGGCGGTGTCGAAGGGCGGTGTCGAAGGGCGGTGTCGAAGGGCGGTGTCGAAGTGTGGGGAGATGGGGAGGAGTTGTCAGGGTTAATTTCTGCATAACCCCCAGCTAAGAAAGCACGATACAATGGTAGTTCAAACAGTTGTCGCATCACGCTTCTAGAGCGTTGTAAGTCTTCTACAGTTTCAAAGAGTGGTACAACACGAATAGTTCCTACAGCGATCGCTGGATCAAATAACCGCGCTTCCTTCGCTAACAGCAGCACTTCCAAAACATCGCTAACTTCCCTGCACATACTGATAATGTAAGTTTGGCAGATGTTAATGCCAAATTCTTGTTGCAGCGATCGCACCACCCGGAAAGTTTCAATTACATCATTAGTTTTTTCCGAAAATGGTAATTCTGCGGGAATTAACGGCCGTCTGGTTTGCAATTCTCCTGTTAACCAAGCTACCCTTTGTTCTTCTGTGAGTTCGTTATAAGATTGGGGTAAAACTTGTAAGTATTCAAGAATTTCATTAATCGTATCAGAATGACGAGATGATTCTTGACGAATATCTAACTGGGTAAGATTAAAGTCGAAAATTTCTACCTGACAGATCAGATGATCTAATTCTCCACAACTTAAACCTGTTTCCGTCAAATTGCGTTGAATTAATCGCAGTTCCGCTAAAAATTCCCCCCCAGAACGATACATGGGAGAATCTTCATTGCTTGGTGTTTCCCGATTATATAAAGCCAGATTGCGATCGCGGGTATTTTCCAACCTTCTTAACACATAAGCCAGCTTTAAGCGATAAGGTTCTTGACGATAACGCAAAGCTAACGCATCGTAGACATCACTCAAAATAGATTGATCTAATTCTAACGACTCCAACAAATCTGGAAGTACATCACTCCAGTGCATAGACACACTTAATAATTCAATCAGATGCTTCACCGATTGAATGTATCTCTCTAAAACCATTTTCCGCTGATAACAAGCGGTTTTCCAAGTAACTTCCGGTGTTACCGATGGGTTTCCGTCTCTATCTGAACCTACCCAAGAACCAAAAGAACAGAAATTTTTACTGGGTGGTTCTAACCAAGGAAATGTTTGTTTTAGAGAGTATGTGAGACGTTTGTAAAGTTGGGGAATACCATCAAATAACACTTCTTGGAAGTAGTGTAAAGCATAATCTACTTCATCCAATACAGTTGGTTTAAACTGATGTAATTCATCAGTACGCCACCATAGACGAATTTCTTCTAATAATCGCTCTTTCACCTCTGCTGCTTCCCAAGGATAGCCACCAGAACGAGTTTCTGCGCTATCTAACTGTTGTAAGAGACTTACAACTTGTCGCTGCTTATCGCGGATCGTGTGGCGGACTATTTCCGTGGGATGGGCGGTGAAAACCAACCGAATATCTAGTTGAGAAATTAAACGCTGAATTTGCTGGGGTGGTACATTCAGTTTGAATAATAGAGGAAATAAAGCTGCAAATGTACCTTTTTGTGTAGCTGGTGTTGTATCAGTCCAACTATGAAATATGGGATTTCCTCCCCATGACTTAGTAACAGGTACGTCGTCTTCTCGTTGGTTAGTCGAATAAACAATATTGGGAATATTTTCCTGATCTATGCTGTCTGAGTCAGAATAGCGGCTTAACTGTTGCTTTTGTTCATATTCCTGCTCAATGATATTAATCAATTGAAAATAAAGAGCAAAAGCACGAGCAGCACGAATGGCCTCGTTAATATTTAGCTGTTCAATTAGTTCCACAGCTGACGAGGCTTGATCATTGGTAGCTTGTCCTTCCGGTGAACACAAATCACGCAACTGCCGTAATAGATCCACCATTTTTTGGCCGCATTCTTGCCGCAATACCGACTCCCACAATTCTTCTACTATCTGTAGACGATGACGTAAAAATAATTCAGACATAGGGTAGATATTCGCTGATGGCGAGGAGGAGTATAAAATAGAACCCATATTCTTTGCTCTAGTAAAGCCAATTAATGCCTACAATTTTAGTTTTTTGCTTTTTGCTGTACCAGGGAACTGGTGATTGGTGATTGGTGATTGGTGATTGGTGATTGGTGATTGGGAAAAATATAATAATTACCCATTACCCATTACCCATTACCCATTACCTATTACCAAAGAAATACCACAATCAGAAAATGAATAAATTGAGTGATGAGGATTACCCAGAGCCAATAAATGGTTATATATAGTAGTTGTTAGCTGTTGTTAGATGTTGTTAGCTTTGGTTTAGTTACTACTGATCTGGGAAGTTGAGAATAGGTAGACGATCGCCTCTAAATACCTCTTCACTAGCTTCTCCTATAGCTTTGAGTGCTTCACCAGTTGCTTTATCTGCTACAAGTAGCAGTAGCATAGATGCCGTAGCTATTTGTAAGAGACCAGATTGGGGAATACTAAAAAAGAGCCAATTTAATCCGGGGGTTGGTGATGGGTGTTGGGTTACAGATGACATTGCTAATTCTTGATGATGGCCAGATGAGTAAAATAGACGCAAAACTCAATCTTGAGAGGACGTGCAACCTTGTAAGACTATCTTTGCCGATTTTGCAAGCTCCAATGGTAACAAAATTGTTAAAAAGAAACTGCAAAATGTGATAAATCTATGGTTCTAGTTTACAAGTACAGGCAAAATCCCCCAATCCTCGCTTCCTGTTAAAGTTAACTTCATAATGAAAACATTATTACTAGATCGCCAGCAAACCTTAGTGCAGTGGGTAAGCCAAGCAACAGGAATTAACACTTTCAGGGTGAAAGTTCGGTTGCTAGGAAATGACCTGCATATCCTTTGTGAAGGTACAGACTGTCCAAAACGTTGGCACACACTCTATGACTTGTTGCAAGCACTTGGAAAAACAGATTTAGATAGTCTCACAAATGAGGAACAATCCTCAATATACCAAGTATTGGTCTATGGTCGAAAGAAAGGAGAACATCGTCCTCAATGGTGTCATAGAGTCTATTTAAATCAATTAGATCGACATCTAGAGCAAGCAGAACAAGCACTTTTATTAGAAACCAAAAAATCTAGACTACCTGGTGGGGCGCTGATCGTCTCTAATGAAAGTTTGGCACGACAAGGCAACCCCGATGCGATCGCTCGTTATCTGAGTGAAAACCTAAGTAAGTTGGGTGTAGCAGTACAGGTTAAAAGCAAGCCCTACGAGTCTAAAGCCAACTCTCAAAAAACAGGTAATCGTCTCTGGATATTTTGCCAATCAACTTATAGTCCTGATGCCACATTATTAGCTGAACCAGTAGCCCAACAGTTACGACATCTCAAGCTGGCTGGTTATCAAGATGCTGTTATTGTCTCCCAAGTTCGGGGTGAAAGTGAGCCAGATTGGCGGTTAAGGGTGGATTTAACCCCACCGGAAACCATGCTCAAAGAATGGGCGCGTTGGGGAGATATACAAGCGATCGCTCGTTTGTTAACTGAAGTTTTATCAGATTTCCAAGTTACCGTTCAAGCTTCTTTAAAAGAATTTACCTTACATATCTTTTGTACTCCAGCAGTTGACCCTTTAAAAAATGCTCCTGCACCAGAAAAGGAAGTTTGTTTACCTTTAATTATCTCTCAGTTAGAAAAAATCGCCCCCCAAGGCATTCTGTCCGCTGCTGTCTACGGACAAAAAACAGAAGATAAACAACCTGCTTGGGTAGACTGGTTATCTTTACCCGCTGCACAACATCCCGCCTTAGCAACATCCAGCTTAGAATTAGGTGCTGCCGGGGATGAACCAGCGATCATTTTCCTACTGGAGCGTCTGTTAAATCAGGATATGGATTGGCGGTTAAAAACAGGCGGCATTCGCGTTTTATTACTGCGTAAGGGTGATTTACTACACATTATGTGTGATGCGCCCAATTGTCCCAAACGCCAGCAAGTAGCCAGCAAAGTCACCCAATTTATTCGTCAACTCAGTATTGTCGGTGTTACTGGTGTGAGAATTTATGGTCGCCGAGCCGGTGATACTGAACCTGTTTGGCATCATGGAGTTGATTTTGGACATCGCCACAGATTAGTACCAGAAGCTACACCCGAATTTGCAGCTACGGTAGAATATGTCAGTGATTTACTGCCTAAGCAAACCAAAAAGCCAATTTTGCGTCCTGATTTAACAACTCAGGAAGTTCAAAACTTGGTAACTGAAGTAACACAAGATTGGCTGAAAACTGCTCATCAACAAGTCAGAAACTTACTTTTAGCAAGCCAACTGTTTACAGCAACTAACCAATCAACTGAGCAAAATCCCGATGAACAAGGACTCTGGGGAAGTTTGATCTGGGTAGCTTTGGGATTAATACTCGTACTCCAAAGTGATTGGATCTTAGGTGACGTTACTACTAAGATTGGACAAAATACACCCAAAGTTACTGGTGTTTTAACATCTCCATCCTCACAGTCTCAGGTCTCTTTAACATCAGAAAAAAATCAAAGTCAAAGAACAACATTTTTTACCAGCAATAACAACACAACATATTCTCAGTTTGGTAATTCTGCTTTTAATGCTTCTGCATTTACCCCAGCTGATGATACTCCATCAACAAATCTACCTGCCGCACCATTAAAACAAAAAGCCAATGCTACTGCTATTCTCTTGGCTGCAAGATCAAATTTACCCAGTTTTAATGCTAGGCAATTAGATGAACAATTCGCACTTTATAAACAGCGTCTAGCAACAGATGGAAAGCCACCAGATGTCCTAATTATCGGTTCTTCTCGTGCTTTGAGAGGAGTTGATCCTGTTGCCCTTTCTAAAGCCTTGTCCACTCAGGGTTATCCCAAAGTTGACGTATTTAATTTTGGTATTAATGGTGCTACAGCCCAAGTTGTAGAATTTATCATTCGTCGAGTTTTACAACCCTCGGAATTACCAAAAATGATTATTTGGGCAGATGGTTCTAGAGCTTTCAATAGTGATCGCAAAGATATCACTTTTAATGCTATTGCTGCTTCCAAAGGCTATGAAGAGGTATTAAAAAGAGCTACACAGCCTGTTAACAATAATTCATCCAGCCAACAAGCAAATGCAGTGAAAGATAAGCTAACTAAAGATACACCAGTAAATGTTAATACTTATCAAGTGACTAATGATTTTTTAAATCAAGCTTTAGTTGGTATATCTGCCAGCTATGAAAATCGGGGACAAATCAAGGCTTTATTGCAAAAACAACTTAACTATTTACCAGTTATTAATAACTCTCAGCAAGTCAACTCAAAAACCGAATTGACCAGCGATACACAAGAGCAAAATTCCCAAGCAGCCGTTGATTTTGATGGCTTCTTGCCCTTATCTATTCGTTTTAATCCTGCTATATATTATCAAAACCATCCCAGAGTAGCTGGAGCTTACGACAATGACTATAAAGATTTTCAACTAGCAGGTAATCAAGACACAGCTTTAAAATCAATGATAGAGTTTACCAAAAATAAAAAAATATCATTAGTGTTTGTCAATATGCCATTAACAGGAGATTATTTAGACCCAGTGCGGTTAAAATATGAACAAGAATTTCAAAAATATATGTTAGATGCTTCCACTACTAATAGCAATTTTATCTACCGCGATTTAAGCCAAATCTGGCTCAAAGCACATGACTACTTTTCTGACCCCAGTCACCTCAACCGCTACGGAGCTTATGAATTATCTAAAAGGTTGGCTATTGATCCGATGATACCCTGGAGTTTTAAATAAATGGTGATTGGGGATTGGTGATTGGTGATTGGTGATTGGGGACTAATAACTAATAACTAATGACTAATAACTAATCACTAATAACTAATCACTAATAACTAATGACGAATAACTAATAACCAAAGAATGAAATTTATATCACCTTTTTACGCGCTGTTTTTGCTGAGTATTCTTTGTATTTACTGGACTGTAAGCGAACAAAAATTAAGATTATGGACAATACTGGTAGCTAGTATTGTATTCTACTCATCTTGGAATATTCAATACTTACCATTACTATTGGTACTTACTTTTATTAACTTTCGTATAGGCTTGGAAATCGGGGAAAATACCTCACCAGGTAAACATTCCCAAGATTGGCAACTTTCTAATGAAGAGTGGCAAATTGCTCAATCTGACTGGAATCTTAACCGTCTCAAAATTTTGTGGTTTGGGATTATTTTCAATGTAGGATTGTTATTAGGTTTTAAATATCTACCTATCATATTTAAATGGATATTTGAGATAAATATAAATTCTCCAGATGCCCCATTTAAATTAGTTACACCCTTGGGAATTTCCTTTTTTACATTTGAGTGTATTGCTTATTTAATAGATGTTTATCGTGGAGCGCCGGCTACTGAACAATTTGTGAAATTTGCTGCCTATAAATTATTTTTTGCTAAATTAATTTCTGGACCAATTACCCGTTACCATAACTTAGCAGTTCAACTCAATACTCTAAAATTGCCTAATGTTGATAAATTATCAGAAGCTTTATGGTTAATTGCTAGAGGTGCGGTTAAAAAAGGCATTATCGCTGATAATCTAGGAATTTTTGTAGATTTATGTTTTGGTAATTTACCAAGAGCAGGTAGCACAGATTTGTGGTTAGCTACTGTGGCTTATGGTTTACAATTATATTTAGATTTTAACGGTTATGTAGATATTGTCCGTGGTACTGCTTTACTTTTTGGTTTAGTTTTACCAGAAAATTTTGATTTTCCTTACTTCAGTACCAGCATTGCCGATTTTTGGCGACGTTGGCATATAACTTTAGGTGATTGGTTACGTAATTATCTTTACTTTCCTTTGGGTGGTTCTCGTCAGGGGTTGATGCGTACCTGCTTAAATTTATTCATTGTGATGATAGTAGCGGGTATTTGGCATGGTTCTGCCTGGGGTTTTGTAGTGTGGGGTGCGTTGCATGGTTTGGCCTTAGCTGTTCATCGTCTCACAGATGCTATGAGCGATCGCTCAAAAATTCTTTACCTATTTTGGCACAACCCTGTCGGTATAATTTTCGCTTGGTTGTTAACCCAGTTCATGATTTTCACCTCTTGGATCTGGTTTCGTCTCCCCAATATTCAAGATTCTGCTTTAGTTATACAACACCTTTGGGGTCATAGTGCGGATTCACAGTTTATTGAAAAAGTCTATGTCGAAGCCTTAAACAGCACTCCTCACCAACTAACATGGTCATTGGTGTTGATCGTTGTTGTCATGAGTATAGCTTATGGCTTTAAACGAAGCATGAAATTAGAGTTGAGTTGGCCGATAAAACTGGTTTTTGTACCTTTATGTTTCTATGCAGTTTGGTTACTAGCTCCTGAAGGCAGTTTACCTTATATCTACTTTGATTTTTAGGGACTTCCAAATAAAAAAAATATCCAATCCAATTAATTATAAGAAAATCGAGTGAGCCAAAACCACGCCCGATAAAGTATCTCCACCAAGTTCCGATACTTTATCGTACTTTAGGCTGTGGATGTACGCGAACGGACTGCCCCAGACCTCTCCAAAATAGAATGTATTAATTTGTCATAAGTTGTAGGGGCGAAGCTTATGGGCGATAATTTAAGGTAAAAATCAGATATCTAGATATCCCATAAGCTTCGACCTGACCCCATAAAGCCCCCATAATTTCTTTTCTGGAGATGTCTAATGGTTAATCTGTTTCGTTGTTGGGTTGCCAATGATTGTAGTAGCTACTTTAGTAAATCGCTTTGATCCTAATTTCTAAACAAATCTAAAGTTTTGTAAACTTAATAATAAGTAAAAGTTATTACTTTTATAAATTTTAATAAAATAATCAATGTTACAAAACTCGTAAACTTATGCTAACTTTATAAGAACAGGAAATAAATTACCTGTGTTTTTAACAAAAACATCGCACTCATAAAATGACCACAACCATTCAACAGCGCCAAAGCGCCAACGTATGGGATCGTTTCTGTGAATTTATCACCAGCACCAACAACCGCCTTTACATCGGCTGGTTCGGTGTATTAATGATCCCCACCCTGTTAGCAGCAACCACTTGCTTCATCATCGCATTTATCGCTGCTCCTCCCGTTGACATCGACGGCA